>JARXAH010000086.1 GCA_029865945.1 Bacteriovoracaceae bacterium
ATATCGCTTGATAAGGAAGGACATATTTTAAATTTAGAAATAGAAAAGTCGTCTATTTATCCTTCGCTAAACACTGCCGCCTTGGACTGCGTAAAAAAAATAGATTTTTTTCCTCCCATACCACTTGAGCTCGGCGTCGACAAACTCACGTTTTCTATCCCTATTGAATATAAAATTCTATAAAAAGGAATTCACTTATGAATTTACAATTTTTTTCCTTTGCCAATATTGCTGAAAACATCGTCATGTGGCTCCTAGGGTTTAGTAGTGTAGTGTCGCTCTCACTTATATTAGAGCGATACTTTTATTTAAAAAAAATTTCCAAAGAATCAGTGCGTACTTTGGAGGCAATCGAAAAAGGACTGGCCACTAGTCGTCTCGAAGTTTTGGATGATGTAGCAAAATCTCCTGACTCAATACTTAGTCGTGCTTGTCTTTATGCCACAAAACATATTGAAGAATCGGGAGAGCAAGGCCTTCAAGAAGTTTTTAACACCTATACGATTACTGTTAGGCCCAAACTAGAACGCTCCCTCTCCTACTTGGGATCCATTGGATCTAATGCGCCCTATGTTGGATTGCTTGGTACGGTTCTTGGAATCATGAAAACATTTCATGACATGTCTCAAGCATCTTCTGATGCCGGCCAAAAAGTTGTGATGGCCGGAATTTCATTTTCACTGGTTGCTACTGCGGCCGGACTTAGCGTTGCGATTCCTAGCGTTTATTTTTTTAATTATTTTCACAAAAAAGTTCAATCTATCTTGGATGCCCTCAGTGCTCTAAGTGAATTAAGCATTGCTTACGCCAAAAAAAGAGGGAGAAAAAATGAAATCAAAGTTTGAAGGAAGATCACCCATCATTGCGGAAATAAATGTCGTTCCTCTAGTAGATATTATTTTAGTGATTTTAATTATTTTTATTGTATCAGCTCCGCTATTTTTAACCTCGAGTATAAAAGTGGAATTGCCGACAGCAAGCAGTAGTGAAAGACGTGAAACAAAAACACTTACTCTTACGATCGATGTGAAATCCCAAATGGACTTAGATGGGATGAGCGTTGATCAAAATTCTCTCATTACGCACTTGAAATCAAAAGTGAAACAAAATACTGATGTTCACATTGCTATAGCGGCCGATAGAAATCTCACTCATGGCAAAGTGGTAGATGTTATCGATTTATTAAATAAAAATGGAATCCATAAATTTTCAATCAACGTAACTCAATAAAAGGATTTTTTATGAAACAACCCTACGGATTATTTTTGGTAATTTTATTAGGACTCTCTCACTTACAAACTTCAGCAGCTCAAGAGGTCCAATTAGAAAAAATTCAAGTTCTAGAGCATGGAGATCATGACAGTTTGGTAGATTTTATTCCCAGTGTCACTAAACTCAACGGCGATGAACTAAGACAAAAACGTCGTTCCACTATTGGCGACACTCTTCAAAGTGAGGCGGGAGTGAACAGTACCAATTTTGGGCCAAATGCTAGTAGTCCTGTGATCAGAGGTCTTGATGGATCCCGCATTCGAGTTTTACAAAATGGTCTAGGAACACTTGATGCTTCTACTCAAAGTGCTGACCATAACATTCCCATCGATCCCATTCTCGTTGATCAAATCGAAATTGTTCGCGGGCCCATGAGTTTATTATACGGCTCTTCAGCTGTAGGGGGTGTCGTCAACATAGTTACCAACCGCATTCACCATCAATTCAGTGAAGGATTACTGACGGAAATTCAGAGTCAAGGGGAAACGGTCAATCGAGGGATAAGCAGTTCTGCAAGAATGGATTATGGAAAAAATCAGTGGATGCTCCATCTCGATGGATCAAATAAAAATTTGCAAAACCAAAAAATTCCTGGATATGCAAGAACTCCTTTAGAGCGAAGTACAAGTGATCTTGAGTCAGGAGAAACAGAGCCATTCAAAGAGCTCATTAATAGTGAGAGCAATCAAAATAATGTGGGAACTGGTGTGACAAAATTTTTTGATAAAGGATTCTTAGGCGTCTCTTACAATTTTTTTCAAAATAACTATGGAGCTGTAAAAGAGCAGTTAGTTGATATTAAAATGCAACAAAACAGGTTAGAGTTAAACGGTGAGTATCAACTAAATTCCTTTTTCTCCAAGGTAAAATTAAAATCCATAGCGTCTAATTATCATCACAAAGAAGTGGAAAGCGGAGAAGTGGGGACGATTTTTAATAATAAAGGAAATGAAAGCCGCTTAGAATTAATTAATCAGCAAGATAATTGGCGAGGAGTATCTGGGGCCCAGACTCAAATTTATGATTTTTCTGCCAATGGCAATGAGGCATTTTTACCAGTATCAAAAAATAAAATTTTCTCTTTGTTTACGTATCAAGAATATGTTCTCCCTAAGCACACTTATAGTGTAGGGGCGAGAGTAGAAACGACAGAAATTGATAAAAAAAATTCCAGTAATTTTGCTGGAGAGGAAACATTTCGTTTAACAAATTACAGTGGTTCACTTGCCCATCTTTATAAATGGAATGATAAGCACTCTGTATCATTATCTTATTCTTACACGGAGCGTGCCCCAACGTTTCAAGAATTATTCGCCAATGGCGCACACATTGCTACGGGAAATTTCGAGAGAGGATCAAATTCTTTAAAAGAAGAGAATGCTCACGCCCTGGAAGTGAGCTTGAAGCAAAAAACAGAAAGCTCACAATTAGTTTTTAATGTTTACTCCCAATTTTTTCAGGATTTTATTTCCTTATCCCCAACGGGAGATGATGACGCGGATAGTGGATTGCCTATTTACGAATATAAACAAGTTAATGCTCAATTTTATGGATTGGATTTTGAAGGAAAACATTTGATAGCTAAAACAGATGCGGGAGATCTAAAATTCAAAGAAACGTTCGATTTTGTACGAGCGAAAAATACCACAGAAAATACTAATCTTCCGCGAATTTCTCCGGCGCGCATAGGAACTGGACTGGAATTTTCAAAGGATCGTTGGAGTACCGACGTGGAAGTGCAATATGTTTTTCAGCAAACAAAATTGGCCGCCAATGAAACGAAAACGGACGACTATTTTTTGACGAATGTGGGCGGACAATATTCCATTCAACATACTAATTCTAAATTTGATGTTTTCTTGCGCTTAAGAAATGTTTTTGATATTGATGCGCGCAACCACGTTTCAATATTGAAAGATGTGGCCCCCCTTCCGGGAAGAAATCTTATCGTCGGAATACAGTGGCTACTATAACCGGAAGCTAATAATAATGCTAAATTTAGTAATCTAATGTGGAAATGAACCTTATGCTTAACAGCAGCTACGCAAAGCTCCCTGATCATTTTTATTGCCATGTCCAGCAATCCCAATTCAGTGATCCGAAAATCTTTCTCTATAATGAGGAACTTTTTGATCAACTGGACATTGCGCCCACGGATTTCAAAAATGAAACAAAATCCTCTATCTTGTCAGGAAATTTTTTTATACCCAATACCACTCCTATTGCGATGGCCTATGCTGGCCATCAATTTGGTCACTTTGTACCGTCCCTGGGCGACGGCAGGGCGATGCTACTAGGTGAACTTCAATCTCGCAAAAATGTTCTTTATGACTTGCATTTAAAAGGTTCAGGGAGAACTTGTTTTTCCAGGGGTGGAGACGGAAAGTGCGCTCTCGGGCCGGCCTTGAGAGAGTATCTTGTCAGTGAATTTATGCATGCCGTTGGCATTCCCACCACACGTTCTTTGTCAGTCGTTACAACTGGTGATTTGATTCATAGAGACTCAAATGTTCCAGGGGCCGTGTTAGCAAGAATTGCTCGTGGCCATATTAGGATAGGAACATTTCAGTATTTTGCTGCAAGACAAGACGTGACGGCACTAAAAATTTTATCCAATTATTGTATCGAAAGATTTTACCCAGAATTAAAAGTGAGCGAAAATCCTTTTTTCTCTTTATGGAACATCATTGCACAAAAACAAGTGGATCTCATTCTTCAATGGATGTCTGTAGGTTTTATTCATGGCGTACTTAACACTGATAATATTTCTATTTCCGGGGAAACAATTGATTACGGGCCTTGTGCTTTTATGGATAATTACCAATCAAACAAAGTTTTCAGCTTTATTGATAAAAATGGTCGCTATGCCTTTAACAATCAACCCAATATTATTCTCTGGAATTTGGCACAATTAGCTCAAACTTTGTTCCCACTTTTTCATCTCACCGAAGATCATTTCAATCAAGTTATTTCTCATGAACTTCAAAAGTTGCATGAATCTATTTGGGATAATTTTTATAAAAATATTTCCCAAAAAATGGGACTTTCTCTCTATTCGCAATCCACTAAAAACTTGGCCATCTCTTGGTTAACTTATCTTGAGACAGAACAGTTAGATTTCACTTTAAGTTTTATTGACCTTGAAAGAATCTTGGAAAATAAAAATCCTCATCTCATTTTAAAGGAAAATGAAAGTTTCAAAAATATTTTTCGTTTATGGAACGAAGAATTAGAAAATGAACAACGAGAGAAGCAATCAGTTATCAAGCAAATGAGATTACTCAATCCTAGTTTTATACCGAGAAACCATACTATTGAAAAAATAATAAAAATCGCTGGCCTTGACTCCAACCCAACGAGTGAAAATGATGTATTGCATGAATTTTTAAAATATTTAAGAATGCCGTATCTTCGAACAGATAAATTACATCCCCTTCAGCAACCACCTCTTCCACATGAAGTAGTATCGAATACATTCTGTGGGACTTAGGACTTAAAACATTGAATAGAAATTTCATTGAAAAAAAGAGTGGCGGAGACGGAGAGATTCGAACTCTCGGTACCCTTGTGAGGTACGCACCCTTAGCAAGGGTGTGGTTTTAGCCACTCACCCACGTCTCCGCAAATTGATGTGCTATACAGCAAAAAGTTCAAAAAATGTAAAATATGGCGGAAGACTAGGGATTCGAACCCCAGGTAGGCGTTAACCTACGGCAGTTTTCAAAACTGCTGCCTTAAACCACTCGGCCAGTCTTCCGTAGTTTAATAAACACCCATCATAAGGCGCGCCTAGTAAAAAGTCTACTGAAACCACAAAAACACTGGACTAAATACTGAGTAAAATATTTATTATTGCGGTTTATAGTCCCACTTCTCACCCGCTTGAGCTACGTGCGCAAAGGATTGGCAAAATCTAGGCCCTCTAGTCATTTTTCCGCCAAGACAATTCACAAAAATTAAGTCATTTAAAAACAACATTCACGACATGATTTCTAAATTTACATATTGGTTCTTCATTGCTATTTTCCCAACTGTTAAAAATACACAAATGTGAACAACATCTATGGGAGGTCTCGTGAAAATTTCAAAAACTGTTTTATTGATTTCAAGCGCATTTATCGGACTAAATGTTCATGCTGAATCCAAAGAAATTAGATGCGAAAAAGTCATTGTTGGAGAAAGAGTAAAAACTGTTTATGAATCATCTGTGAAGCAGGTCGAAGAAGGAATAGAGTTAATCGATGTAAAAAAAATCGTTGTGAACGAAGCTCCACAAACTATCATCTCTGAAAGCAAATCAACTTGGGGCAAAATGGAATTAGATGAAAGAGTTGATCTCGATACTGGTGCGGCCGTCTTTGAAATTCAAGCAGTAACAAGTTCAAAAATAATTTTCCAAGCAACATTTCCAAACTATAAAAATCAAGCAAAAGGAAAAGGATACTCCTTGCTATTTGATGCTAAGTC
>JARXAH010000099.1 GCA_029865945.1 Bacteriovoracaceae bacterium
GAGGCCATCGTAAGCGAAACTCATTATGCCGTCCCTGTTTTAACACGAAAATCCTTCGATGGATTTGGTAAGAATCGTATTTTAAACAAGGACGGCTTTTCCGTCACTACACCTCTTGAATTTCGCGACAGCGACTAACTAGAGAAATATTTTGATCTTTAATATACAAGGCCGATATCGCATAATTATACGCCTTGGCAAAGCGATAATATAATCCTCTATCAAGGCGGTAATAGGCCCCATAATAGGTTAGTAGACTTGCTCCCAATAAGGGATTTCCATTTTCAGTTTCTATTTTGGATAAATCAAGAAGATCAAAAAAATTATTAATATTTTCACCAACTGTGTTGAGTCCTAATCGGTCAAGACCTCCATTAGAAATATGGGACACTTGTTGGGCGAATTTTTTAAGTAAATAATAATCTGAAAGTTTTTTTATCCCCACTTTTTCTAACAAATCTGTCTCTGTATTTAATATATTATTCACTAAGTTTAATATCATCGTACTTTCTAGGGACTTTTCACCCTCAAGTGCGGATCGCAATATTGTCATCTCTTTGGAAGTTAAAGGGACACCAATTCCGTAATTTTTTTGCATGTCTAAAAAATTTTGAGATACTGTTTTCCAATTACTATCAGTGTACTTAACTTCGATCTTTTCACTCACATTTCTTAATAGTAATCTTGCAGAGACAAAAAATTTACATTTTTCAAAACCAGCATGGCCTAAGGTGGGATAAAGAGATAATAGGATGGAAAGGGCGATCGAAATTGAAAGTGTTTTTAATCTCATAATATTTTTGATTCTATACTGATGCGGTTTTGATTTTCCAGTGCGTCGAACTTCGGATCTCATCGCCTGCGACGTGCAGTAGCACGTCTCGGCGCTTCGCCCTCGTTCTCCTTCTTGAAAACCAAACCTGCATCAGTATATAAATCATTTTTAATCATATTTTATTCGATACTGATTAGATTATGATTGGAATATTCATTTTAATTTTAATTCGAAAGTTTAATAAGAAATAGGGGGAGTACTTTTTTTCAATCTTGATGGTTTTAGTTGGGAGATCATTATATTAAAATTTTCACGCCGAAGACTTAAGGAACCCACTAAACTGCTTGGCCATCTCCTCTTGGTAGGTCTTCATCCCTTGAGGGTTTTGACCCTTCTCCCAAAGAGAAAGAATATCTTGGTGACTCAATTTATTTTTAGTAACATGCCCCCCAAGAAAGCGGAAAAATTGATCCACGACGCCTAAAAGTTGCGAAAGTGAAACGACGGATGCCCCGACCAATCCAGCGGGAAATCCGGCACCATCGGGCGTTTCATGATGTTGCTCAATAATTTTAAAACACTGCTCGCTAAGTTCGATTCCCGATTTTTTTAGAAGAAAGAGTGAAATTTTTGGATGCTTGAAATAATCCACTTGTAGGGAGCGGTCCAGCGTCTCTACGGGAACATTTTCAAAACCGTAGTTAAGAAAAAGTGTACCCAGATCTTTAAAAAAGGCAGCACAAATTAAGTCGCTCAATTCTTCATATCCCGTGATGCCCAACATTTTTGCAAAGTAGTACGTTACACTAATGATACGATTATTGACGTTATCTTTTTCTAGAAATTGAGATAACATCCTGGCATTTGAAACTGTCATAGAGACATTTAGCGGAAAGCAAAAAATTTCTTTTTTTGCCATCGCAATCACTTGCTCGTAATTATTGGTTCTAAGTGAGGACTTCCATGCTTTCGTGAAATCAAATTCATGAATCTCTTTTTCAAACTTCGCTTTTTGATCGACGTAATTGAGTGCCAATTCTTTATCTGGGCCATCAACGCCATCATCGAAAACGAGATCTTTTTCATGAATACCTAATTCCAAAAAGCAAATGGATTTCTGAGCTATCGCTATTGCAATTTTATATCCTTTTCCCTCTAGAAAACTGTAACCATCTAAGTGTTCTTGTTGAATGCGGTGATGTGCCTTCGTATCTAGAGAAATGTTTTTATCTTCTTCATGGTAAATATAAATATCAAACATGAAACTTTTTGATTTTTTCCCAAGCAATTTACTTGGGAGGAAAAAATATTTTGATAAATCTTGTGATGAGCTCATAAATTATCCTGTTTATTCTGTTTTATCCTGCTTTTTTCCATTTAAATAAACTGCCAATTTTTCCTATGACCTTATCAATCACGGGATTTTTCTTAGAATCACTACCTTCATCATCACTTCTGCTGTCCTCAATTTTTGCCTTCGTTTGATTATTTCCATTATTTTTTCCAGTGCTTAAAACATGAAACAAGCGATAAAAATAACCACGGGCAAGCTCTAGTTGTAATTCGGTTGCTTGGGTTTCGATATCAGTGAGCGCCAATTGATGAAAGTGGACGATGGCAAAACCAATGACTCCTTTGGGAGAATCAATTGGGAATATATATTCAAAGGTGGAATCTTGAGATTCGGGCTTGATTTTTCCTTGGGGAGTAAATTCTAAAACTTGAGAGTATTTATAATTTTTCCAATCTTTAATTTTTTTCTCACTATAAGTTGGCCAATCTTTTAAATAGTAATCTTCCCATAAGGTATTATGCTGTTGGTGAACACTATATAAAGGAATGAAAATATTTTGTTTAACATCTTTTTGAAAAAAAGTAGTGAGAGCACGGTACCGATCAAAAATATTTTTCCCAATTAATTCAAAAACAAATGTTTGTTCTTCTATTTTTTGCTCTAAGGCATTGATGCCTTGAAGAATTTTTATGGCCACTTCCAGGCCTTTTAGGTCTCCGTGGTAAATATCTTTTTGAATTTCCTTGGCCTCTTTTTCCTGTTCAATCGCCACAACAGTTTTCTTTCCCTCTTTATTCAATTTTTCCAACTCTTGTAATTTTTTACCCCCGCGTAATATTTTTTCTTGTTCTGTTTCCCAGTTAGCAAATTGTTTGTTCCAGTCGTAATTTTTATACCGAAGGTCGGCCATTTCAAAAAGATCTAATTTCTTTTTTTTACTGATTTCCAATCGTTTCAAAAGTGATCTTTGGTCTCCCTCTAATTCGGCCTTTTCCTCTTTTTTAATATTGGCATCTCTCAGTAGACTTTTGGCGCTTTTTTCTTTTGTCTGAGTCACTTCTTTTTGAGGGTCGCTTAATTGAGATGCATCGTTATTTTTAATCGTATCACGGTTTTCAGGTGCTAAAGATTTTTTTACATCCAGTTTATTTAAATGCTCTTTCTCGTTTGATTTCAGATTTGATTTACTTAAGTTATCTGCTTTCTCCACTTTTGCCGGATTTGAAAGTGATTTTGCATCGACTCCACTTAGGCCTTCCTCTTTATGGCCCAGCTTTTGGGACGCTTCGTTGTTCTTTTCAAGATTGCCAAGTTTTTTTCCCTCTTCCGAGAGAGCAGAGCTTTCACTATTCTTAAGTTTATTGGAATCTTTATCCAGTTGATTTAATTTCGACTTTGCTAGGTTTGCCACATTTTCGGGGTTCAAAGAGGGATCTAAATCTGATTTACTCATCTGGGAAGTATGATCACTTCCTCCATTTTCCAGCTTACCCGATTGGTTTAGGTTTATTTTTTCTTTGTTATCACTTGTTAAATCTCCGCCCTCATTTTTTTTAATTTTATTAGACTCATCATCACTCTTTAATTCTTTTCCTTGCTCAATTTTACTAAACTGATCTCCACTTTCGCTGTCACTTTTCCCTTTTTGGTGGAACTTAATTTTTTCTTCTTCGGTGAAAAGAAGTTCGGCCTTATCTAAACCACCCTTGAGCTGATTGTTCTCTTTTTCGCTATCCTTATTTAAGGTATTTTTTTGAAGATTCGCTTTGAGACTTTCTTCATCAAAAGTTAAATCACCCGTCTCATTTGACTTCAATTTATTTAGTTCTTGATCCTCTAACTTTGCCCCGTTCTCCTTATTTTCCTTTTTTTCTGCCTCATTAAACTCTAGTTCTCCTTGGTTTTTTGATGCTAGTTGGTTGAGATCCTTTTGATTTTCAGCGTTCAGTTTTCCACTCTCTGACGCTTCGGTATAGGCCGAGGATTCAAGCATGAAACCTTTTTTCGCGTTTTCATTTTTATTTTCTGAAGAATAAGCGTCTGTAAGATCCCCGGTAATTTTTTGGGAACTTTGATCTTCATCCATTTTTATCATGGAAGAGAGTTTGGATTTCTCTAAATCTCCGGCCAACGCATTGAGATCATTTTCTTTATCTAATTTTCCTTCTTGATTTTTTTCATGATATTCTTTATTTTCAGAACCTTCCAATTCTGTTTTTTCAACTAATTTTAATTTACCAGTAACAAGATCTTCTCCCAGCTTTCTTGCTTCCTCTGCGCTAATATGATCTTGGAATTTAGTTAATCCTCTCTCATTGCCTAATTTACTTTCTGCCATTAATAACGATTTTCGTTTTGGCTTTTCTTTGTTGGCGTTTTCCTTGGCCTCTGCGTCCCTCTTCGCTTTTTTTGCTTCTTGTTCAGCGAGTCGCTTGGCCGCCATCGCCTTGCGCTCTTCTTCCTCCGCTGCTCGTCTTTTTTTAATTTCTTCGGCGCGCGCTAGGCCCTTGAAGTAAGTTTCTAAACTTTTTAAATGAAATTCCAATTTGCTGTAGAGCATTTTTTCATTAACTGGCTCTTGAAAAAAATCTTGAATGTTTTTTTCATAAAGGGCATTTACTTCTTTAGGGCTTAAGCGCTTAGTAGAGGTGAGCATGAGCTTATTTCGCCTCTCAGCAAAAAAACGTTCATGTCCCGACTGAACTTTTATTAATTTTTTATCTTCGCCGCAAATGACAATGGCCGCTTTACTCATCTCCATGATTTGAATAAGTTCTGCCCCCGTATCGACCTCGTAAACTTGAAATCGTTCATCCTTTTTTTCTTGGACGATTTGAAAAATTTTGCGCAAACTTTTTGACAGAGGGTAAAGAAAAATGAGAGCTATAGTTTCCATACAATCTCTTCGGAATTCGGCTGAGAAAAAATAAGATGCTCAACTATTCTTTGCTCGAACTGTCAGTCTTAGAGGAGTCCCGCGCCTTAGAAGTTCTTACCCTTAAGTTGACAGAAATTCTAAAGGATAAGAACTTTTCAAAAATGTATCAATTTGGTTATCAATTTGATTTAAGCGAGTCTGCCCTCGATTCCATTTTAAGGGATTTCAAGGCGGGACGCTTGAGTTTAGAATTGGCCGTAAAAAATTTGGCCGTCGTGATCTGGCAGCGCGCCCAGAAAAAATCAAAATCGAGAGAGTCATAAAATGAATTATTGGATCTTAAAAAGTGAACCAGAAACATTTTCCTTTGATGATCTCATTTTGCAGACGAGGAGTTTTTGGGACGGAGTACGTAATTATCAGGCAAGAAATTATCTAAAAACCATGGCGCCAGGCGATTTGGCCTTTTTTTATCACTCAAGTTGTAAAGAAGTGGGTGTGGCCGGCGTCATGACCATTGATAGCTTGCCTCTGGCCGACCCGACCCAGTTTGATCCCAAGAGCGAGTACTTTGACCCTAAGGCCACGGTGGAACATCCTCGGTGGTTTAGTGTTTGGATGCGGCCAAAAGAAAAATTTTCAAAAATCGTTTCACTATTGGAATTGAAGACGCTAGAGAAAATGGCCGATCATCCGCTGGTCAAGACGGGAAATCGTCTTTCTGTCCTTCCGCTTGACCAAACTCAATTTGATTCCATTTTTAAGCTGGGAATTTCTGAATCATTTATTTTCATTTAATGTAATATTTTCTTGCCGTAACAAATAACTTTCCTTATAAATCGATTAGTACCATTCTGGTATAAACATCACGAAAAAATAAAGTTGGGAGACTTTTGTTATGTCCATGAACTTGCGGACTAAATCCTCTGATCATTATCAACGTCCGTCGTTAGACTCAGCTCCAATCCCGAAACCTGTTGTCTTCATTCCTTATCTATCTTTGAATTCTATTGTGGTATTTTTGGTGTTGCTCTTCGTGGTCAACATTATCGCATTTTCTGTTTTTGCAAACTAACTGCAAACTAACAGCAAGATTAGGTCCCTCTTGCAACTCCGATCTCATTACATTAGATGATCGTCGAAATTTATGAGGGACCTGGTGATTACTAACAAGTTTTGAAAGTGGAACTTAAATTTAAGGGCTATTTAAACAAAGGTAATAAATTTCTAATCACAATTTTCATTTCACTCACTGGGGATCCAACAGTAGCAAGATAGTTATCCACGTAATTTTTCAAAAATGTTTTATAAGCATCTACGTCAACTTTTGGCTTGTTTCCAACCTTAATAACAAACGAATTAACGAATAATGGATCTAATGTGACTACTTCCTCATTAACACATACAACTGCATATTTTGAATTAGTTGGCGTTGTTGATGTTGCTGATTTTACTTTATTGATAATGTAATTCAACTTTACTGCGTCAGTGGTAGCAACAAGTTTAAGACTTTCACCATTGCTCATTCTATCATCATCCCCGTTAATACATTCGTTAACTAAAACAGAATTACCGTTTTTGATGATTCCATTAGCAAGTAATACTCCCTTTAATTCAATTTTGGACTGTACTCCGTCTTTCGCAATATAAAATACAGTTGCTATCCCGCTGCCCGTCGTGTGTTTATCTTTAAGGTAAACATAATTCTTATTGTCTAAAGGACTTCCTTCAGGATTAGTGGGAGTAATAAATTTTCCTATGTAGAAATCTTCAACCGCAATTGAAAGATTGGCCTTTCCGCCATCAAAATTAACTACGTAGGGTTGTTCAACCATTTCTCCAACCTGGCCATGAGCGATTTTAGCGCTTACTGAAAATAAAAGACAAAAACCTAATAATGTTCTTTTCACAATTCTCCCCCTAGATAAAATTTAAATCAGCTACCTTCACAGACCTTGTATATCAATATTTTAAAAAAAAATAGCTAATGTTTATAAATACCCATCTTTATAGTGTAAAAAGGGTAACTACCTAGGTCCCTCGTAAATTTCGCCACTCTACGGACTCCTTTTTCTGCGGCTTGCAGGAAGCAAGCCTCGAAACGTCGTCCTAGTCGTGACGAAATTTCCAGAGGGCCTTAGGTAGTTACAAAACTACGTAGGTA
>JARXAH010000038.1 GCA_029865945.1 Bacteriovoracaceae bacterium
TCAATCTTCATCAATTACAAAGAAATTTAAGTGGAGTCGTAGCTTAAGAATTCAAAGTAAATTCATCTTAGAAACGAAAATGTTAGGATATGTGAAAAGCTCGATCCACAAAGGGTTTTATCATTTCGCGACAGCGACTAACTAATAGGAAAAAAATTGTGTAATTTTTCCTTCTAATTAATTTGTTAATTCTTGGATTGTGTTATTTCTACATCCAACGAACCATTCCACATTGATTTGGTTTATATTTATGCAAATTTTAAAGGGGTATTTATGTTTTTTTCTAAGTTAATTTTTTTATTAATGTTCCTAGGAACAACACCATTGATTCATGCGAAAACGGCAAGTGCCAATTTCGCGGCCGAGCTTAAGTATGTTCAGAAATCTCTTCATGCTAATAATGATGGTGAGCGTACAGGAAGTGGAGGTGATGCTTTTGCCTGTCGCAATTCCACCGGACAATATTATGGATACGAGTTATGGGATTATCACGAAGCGAGAAGTGAAGGGTTGAAAATTCAAATAGGTGGTAAAAAATTATCAGTTTCACAAAAAGTAAAATTACTTTTAGAGCGCGTGAAAAAACTTGATAATAATGTGTATAGAAATTTAAATTTAATTGTTTCTCTCAAAGATTTTTCTAGCGTAGACACTTTTGTATCTTTGAAAAGTAAAATAATTACCTTCAACACTGATCCAGCAGATGAACTTACGGAAATTGAGGACAGCGATGGGTTAATTAAGCCTGCAAAAAATTGTGGACTAATTCAAGCGGCCGTTCAAAATACGGGGAAATTTTCTCCCGGGAGAAGTATTATTACGATCAAAACCAGGGTTGCAAGCAAACTTTCTTCAGACGACTATGCTGGCTTAATTTTTCATGAATTAATGATTTTCGCTCGTAATTTATTCACTAAAGAAAAACTAGTGAATACGGAATTTATAAGAAAATATAATGTCATGATTGCTAACGAAACATATAATAATCAAGATATCTTAAATGAGCTAGAAATGAGTGCCGAAGAATTGTATTTAAACTATATTTACAATCTCGGTCATGCTACTTCTGCCCAATTGAGCTTCAACACCTTAGGTTTATATTTTCCTAATATAGCTTTAAGTAATCAGCTAAATCAATATTTTAATTCTGGCTTATCAAGGATGATTTACTTATCTCATTTACAAACAACCTCATATGATTCTAAGGAATTTTTCATAAGGATTGAAAACGCAAAAGATATTGATAATATGTTTATTTCGAGCAAGACACCATTTGAAAAGATCCCACCAATGACTGGCTTTGATAATGAACGAGAATCATCGAGCGATATTGATTCTCTTTCAGAGTTTGAATTAACCGCTTATTTTCCAATTATTGAAAGTGAAAAAAAAGGAACTTTGAAAATTTACAACAGACTGAATAAAAAGAATTATGAAAAAGATAATCAAGCGTATACTTACTGGGAGTCAACATCTAGTGAGACGCAAACTCTGTATTTTGAAGACGGTAAAATCATTCAAGCAAATAAAGACGATGAATTGTGGTTGAAGCAACTGTCTGTTGGATCCATGCCAAAATATGCTGCTGTCATACTTCATCGCGAAATTAATGAATCAGAAAAAATTCATCTCGGTCTTAGCACCATAGAATCTCCAACATATATCCAAAATTGTATGTACGGTAAAGGTACGCGAATTGAATTAGAATTTAATTATGTAAAAAATGCTATATTGTTTTGCTTGTCAGAAAACAGGTAAATTAATGTCTGGAAGTATCTATCAATATAGTGATTACCGAGTTTTTATCCAGGAGTGTTTGAAAGACAACACTCCTGGATTTAAATTTTCAAAAACTCAATTGGCCGAGGCGGCCAGAGTAAAACTTCCCTATATCTCTAAATGTTTAAGTGGAAGTGCTGATCTCAGTCAAGATCAAGCACACCTCATCGCCGTATTTTTAAAATTAAGAGACGACGAACTTGATTATTTTTTACTACTTGTTGATTATTCTAAGAGTTATGTGTCTGAATATAAAAAGCATCTTGCTCAAAAAATTCAAAAGATACAAAAATTTCAATTAAAAACCGAAAAAACGTTAAAAATTAATGAAGTTCCCCATGAGGTGTTAACCAACTACTATCTCGATCCATTGAATTTGATTTTACACATGTGTTTTTTTCTTGATCAGCGTCCTTCAATTTCGCAATTATCTAATGAATTAAACGTTTCAGAAATTCGTCTGAAACAAAAAATACAAAATTTAATTGAAATGGGAATACTTAAGCAAGACGGAGATCAGATAACCTCGGCGATGAAAGGACTTCATTTGCCGTCATCATCCCATCTCTGCATGCCCCATCAAGCACTGATGAGGCAAAAAATTATCAATTTTCAAGATCAAATAAGTCACGTCCACAAGGGTTACAATACGATGTTTACTTTTACAGCTGACAACGAATCTTTCTTGAAAATTAAGTCTCTTTTTTTAGAATTTTTGAAAAAGGCCGATGGACTGATTTCTCAAGCAGATTCCAATGGGGTTTATCAGATGCAATTTGATTTATTTCCTTGGTTTAATCCGGAACAAGAATAGTTCCACTTATCCCCACATAAAGATAGAGGCCGATGATTTTTATCGCCGGTCTAAGCGTATTCAAAAGGTATCTAGTGCGACTTAACATAAGTTTTTTACAAGGAACGTTGAGAGCGTGCCAAAGCACGGTCGAAGGAAGCTGTATTTCTTATACTGCGACGACGAGTGACACAGTAAAAATTTATTTTATGGTGCAGTAGCGATATTTTTATACTGTCTCTACTCAATCTTAGATATTCAGCATCTACTTGGGTTTGTATTCAAATAATTTATAATTGTAGTTTTTAAATTGTCCTAGTCCTGATTTCGATGAGAGTTTATAAGGAGTAGTGTTGGGATTAGAATTTAGGAAATTATTGAAGTCATCATCAGTTCTTTGCCTTAGTACACTCATGAAACCATCATGGATAAAAATAAAGGGAACAATCGGAAAAACCCAATGAGTGAAAATCATTCTTAATCTTTCGCTCCATCCGACACTTGAAAATATTGGACTTAGCGTGGCCGGCGCAGTGGCCGCAATAGCAATAAAAAGACTATAAAAGTCACGCTCGAGAGGTTCTATAACTAAAACATGCGCCTCCATTTTCTTTGCTTGTTCAAAAAAAGGATCTAAGTTTTCATTGGGAATATGATGAAAAGCAGAAACAACAATGATTAAATTTTTTTTATTTGCATAAGTGGGTGGCGGTATATCTTGAGCAAATGAAGAAAAGTTTACCGGCGTTTTAATAAAGTAAATATTATTATCATTATTTTTTTTTGATCTTGCAATCAGACCTTCCCAGGCATCAATTTGAGGATAAAGGTCAGTAATGTAGAAATTCGTATTTGATTCAGGGTGATGTTTATGAAAATAGTTACTTAAAATTTCGCTTCCGATTCCAGAACCACTCCCTAATTCGAAAACATTCAAATTAGATGGGCCATTTAATTTCACAAACACTTCTTCAAGAATTGTTGGCAAAATTTTTTGAATACCTGAGAACCATCTTGTAATCGTGGTTATGGAAGAAAAAACATCAGATCTTACTTTTTCATTTAAGTTGGCCGATTCGCAAATTTCATGACCAAATCGATAAGGGATTTTAGGGCAAACGGATTCAAAGTTTTCTGAAAAGTTTGTGTTTGTGGCGAATAAATCGCAAAAATTTTTGTAGATTCCGGCATTAGAAGTTTGGAATATAAGTAAGGTTATAAACGAAAAAAAAATAGTTCTCATCATTAATTAAGATGATAACAAAATAAAATTTTTTTTAAGAAAATAGAATAATGAGAAAAAAATGCCTAACTATTTAAATTGCGAACATAAGGATAGTGACCGACGATTTTTATCGCCGGCCGTAGAGAGATTTAAAAAGGGATATAAAATAATTTTCTAGCTGTGTCTTCGCTCTCTTTAGCGACTTCAATGACTTTTTTAAGTACAAACTCTTTCTTGGAGGTAGTTTGAGGGCTTAGAGAAAATTTAGAGCTTTCGGCCTTGGCCTGATGCTTGATAATATCAAACAACTCAGAGCCTTCGTAGGATAACTTTCTTCCTGATTTACCTACTCTTATATTCGTTGGGTTTAAGACGATCTTAATGATTCCATCTTTCTTGAAAATCAAATTTCTCAATAAATTAGGTAGATTTTTTCATTTGGACAATCTTTATTTTGAAGAAATTTTAATGGTCAGTATCATGGGGAGGCGGTAAAACTTGGAACAAATTGATGTTAATCTAAGGACAAATATGAATCCAAGAGCAGTAAAAATTACCATTCTGGCAGTAATTTTTTTGATCTATCAATCCGTAAATTATGTTTTTGCGCAACGTCCAAATGTGAGTGATTCAGCAAATTTAAATTTTATGGCCTCTTATTTAACAGAATGTGGCGGTAAATATTATTCACGGTGTAACTCTCAAGATTTAAATCAGTCCACGATTTTCAACGAAGCAAAACGAAAGGCAAAAGAAGAAAACAAGCTAGTCCTCGTCGTCGTTGGAGCGGATTGGTGCCCCGGGTGTGTGAAGTTTTCAAAAAATATGGAAGCAGAAAAGGGGAAAAAGAAATTTCAAAAGGAAAAAATTATTCTAGTAAAAATAACCTCAGGAACAACAAGTGGAAACCAGTTATTGCATGATTTGCTGATCAATTCCGATGTAAAATTGACTTATATTCCTTTCGTTATGGTTGTGAATCCGATGAATGATGAAATCTTTGCGCAAGGCCGATTTTTTACTCCAGGTAGCATTATCTCTACCAAAATTTTGCTTAATAAAGCTAAGCGTAAATGGAAAATCGATTAAAAAAGGACCTAGAATTTTTTTAATTCTTCCTCAACCTTTTTTAGGTCATCTCTAAGTTTTTTTATTTCAGCTTTGATCGGTTGGATTTGGTTATCGATGGATTTTTTGTATTCTAATAGTGCTGCTTGGTACTTTTCTTCGCAATCTTTTAGTCGCTAATTTTTTTTCTAGGCCCAAGCATTCTTAGGGCCGCCTCTCCATCTGAATATTGCGCTTTTGCCCAACCAACAACTGTCATCATTTTTTTAAGATAAAATGAAATGGCCTTCAAATTGGAGGCCCGCACCTCTAAAAAAATTTCTGATGCTGGCGCGTCCCTTCTTTGTGCTTCCCAGAGTTTCGTTGCGATGCTTTGATTTTGCTCGCTCTCACTTACGACAATTTTGCACAAGTGCCACTGAGCGTTTTTATCAACTAGCTGACCAACTACTTGGTAGAGGGCAAATCCCAGAATGTCGCCATCTCTTTGTGCCCAATAGAGGCACCACTTTTGCAACTTATCTACTTGAACGATCTGCGACCAGTATTCGAATCCCCAATTTTCTGCTTTAAGCAGCTCTTCATCGAGAGCGGAAATTTGGTGAATTTGACTTCGAGAAATGAGGGAGAAATTGTCTCGATGAAAGGAGTAAATTTTCATATTCTGGATAAAGAAATACCCCACTTGCGACAAGAAAGCTTGATTTTTTTGACGCAAACTGGTAAATCTAAATTGTCCAGAGCTTTTTTCCTTGTCCTAAACTTTGCAAAGTTATTCTTTTTCTATATTTGCGGGGTGGTTCTTTAACCACCCCTTTTTTTTGGTTTTTTTAGGAAATCACAATTCATGAACTCTAAAAGTAGTTCTTCCGAAAAATTTCGCTCGCTAGTTGAGGCCGCTATACAAACGGTACCACCTCTCAAGCTCTATGATTTGGAGTACCAAACCGGAAGCGCGCTCTTGCGTCTCTTTATTATCAATCCTGAAACGTTGACTGCGGAAATGCCTGATTGTGTTCGCGTCGATCATGCGCTCACTGAACCCCTTCAGGCAGACTGGATTCCGGAAGGTATCACCCTCGAAGTTTCTTCTCCGGGAATTTATCGATCTCTTCGAACTCCTTGGCATTTTGAAATGTCAGTAGGGCGCCGAATTAAGTTGCGAGTCCGGGAACCGGTGATCGCCCTCAACGGGAAGAAAGATGGAAAATTTTTTGAACTCATGGGTTATGTAAAAGAGTTTCAAGGAGAAGCGATTACCCTCGAGATTGTGGAGCCGGCCCTCGATTCCCTTAAAGGCCATGTGATTAGCGTTCCCTTAGAAAATATACAGGTTGCTAATTGGGAACCCGTACTGGATCATCAAGAAAATATTTTAAAATAGTAAATAGATATAAAGCAGACAAAGGAGTTGATCGTGGATTTTTCTGAATTAGGTAGAGTGATTGAACAACTGGGAAAAGATCGTGGAATAAAAAAAGATGTCATCATAGGTGCGATTGAGCAGGCCTTTATCGTAACCGCTCGTAAAAAATTTGGAATTCAAGGGGAATTCGAAGCGAAATATAATTTAGAAGACGGCGAGATTGAAATTTTCCAATATAAAAATGTGGTGGAAACAGTAAAAGATCCCATTACCGAAATAGAATTTAACCAGGCCAAGGACTTAGATCCCGATGCAGGAATCGGCGATCAGTTGGGAATGAAAATTGAAAATCCTGGTTTCACGCGAGTTGATATTCAAACCGCCAAACAAATTATTTTTCAAAAAGTAAGAGATGCTGAGAGAGAAATTCTTTTTGCTGAGTTTAAGCACCGCGAAGGGGAGATGGTCACTGGTATTGTGAGACGAGTGGAAAAAGGTAACGTGTTTGTGGATCTTGGAAAATCCGATGCGATACTCACTAGACGTGAAGTCATTTTTGGAGAGAGCTTTAAGACAGGTGACCGAATTCAGGCCTTCTTATCAGAAGTAGTCATGACGAACCGTGGCCCAGAAATTCGACTCTCTCGAACGAGTCCGATGTTTTTAATAAAATTATTTGAAGCAGAAGTTCCAGAAATTTTAGATGGAACTATTCAGGTTAAGGCCGCCGCGAGAGAGCCAGGCCACCGCGCAAAAATAGCTGTTTATACTCCTGATCGCGATATCGATCCGGTAGGTGCGTGCGTGGGGATGAAGGGATCTCGCGTACAAAGTATTGTGAACGAACTTCAAGGCGAAAAAATCGACGTGGTTAAATGGTCTCCCGATACAGAAACATTTTGTAGGGCATCGCTAGCTCCTTCTGATATTGCCTCTATTGGAATTAACCATGAAGATAAAACGCTCGACGTGATTGTGGGTGATGATCAGCTATCACTTGCGATTGGGCGCCGCGGACAAAATGTTCGTTTGGCCGCTATGCTAACGGGATGGAAAATCAACATCATTTCTAAATCTAAACTTCAAGAAAAAGTGAAACTTGCCGTTCAAAATTTAGTACAACTTGATACCGTAAGCGAAGCAACGGCCCAAATCTTAGTACAAATGGGAATTATGTCCATTGTAGATTTAGCGGGATCGACGGTGGAAGAAGTAGTGAAAGGAATAAAAATTGGAGAAGCGGAAGCTCTCAAACTTATTCAATCTGCTACTGCGGCCGTTGATGGTGGAGAGATGAAAATTGATATTGATGAAGGTGAAGAAATTGTTTCTGCTAGTGCCATTCCAGGAAAAGCAGGATTTATTAAAGAAGATGCATCTTCACAAGCTGCGAAAGCTGGATCTGATCCTAGTAAAGGAAAATTTTCCGATGCAGAACGTCGCTTAAGAGAGGAGTTGGCCGCCTTCAAATTAAAATAAATTTTGAATGTTACTAGGTGTTTTTTAGGTCGTTTTTATTGTTAGTTTTAGGAAGTGAGTAAGAATTATGACGCAAAAAGTATTTGAATTGGCCAAAGAATTTAATCTTAGTGCCATCGATCTTGTTGAGAAACTTAGATCTGGTGGATTGAATGTGAGAAATCACATGGTCACGTTAACCGAGGATGAGCTCAACGTGGCGATGAATATTTTGCGCCCACCAACTGATGCGAAAAAAGATGTTAAGAAAGTTATAAAAAAAGCTGTTAAAAAAGTTGCGACTTCGGCCGCGCCTGCCCCTGATAAGAAAACAAGCGCTAGCAGCGATAAAACAACATCTTCTGCTTCCACAATTTTCAAAGAAAGTGAAAGTTCGGAAAAAGAAAATTCAGCTAAAGTGGCAGCATCAGCTGCGGCCGCTAAAGGCAAAAAAGTTGTTACTGTTAAAAGAAGGACTAAGAGCGATAAAGAAGAAATGTTACTGAGGGAATCTCAAGGAAACGTGGAAGAAGAAGTTTATGAAGAAAATACCGAGTATCATGAGGAATTAGTAGATGAGGCCCAGGCGTCCGATCATTTAACGGATGAAGATTCGACGTCAGAAATAGTCGTTTCAAAAACGGAACGCCCAGCCGCTGATCTCAGCAATAGATATTTAGGTGATAGGCAAAAAGGACTAGAGATCATCTCAAGACCGCAACGGCCAGCTGCCCCCTCCATCACGGCAAAAGGTACTGCTGCTGCAGGTAGTGAAACTGGATCAGGCGCAAGTTCACCGGATGATGTGAAAAAGAAGACTATTTTTCGTGAGAAGATGCATACGTTCACTCCTGTATTCGTGCCAGAAGCTAAGGCAGATTCCAAAAATACTAATCCAGAGGATGCGAAATCAAGATTGCTTTCAAAACCAAGTAAAGTAACTTTTGAAACGACGGAAGAAGTGGTTGATGAAGATGCAGACGCAAAAGGCGATAAATCGAAAAAACGATTTGGCGATTTGGCCGCGATCGTCTCTAAAAAGACGGTTGATAAAAATATTGATTTAAATTTCTTAAGAGCGGAAGAAGAATTAAAATTTGCTTCTACCATCGTGGGAGCTGGCGTTTATACTCCTCCTAAGCGAAAGAAAATTTGGACCGGAGAAAGAAAAAATACGCTTATTACAGAAGTTAAAGATTCTAAGCGAGTCGTTATCATTCATGGTTCTTGTACGGCCAGTGATTTAGCACAAAAATTGAGTGTCAAATTTGAAGCGCTCGCTGATGAGTGTTTAAAATTAAATTTGTTATTAGCAGAAAGTGATGATTTAGGCCCTACTTTGGCAACTCAGATCGCAGGACTTTATCAATACCGCGTAGAAGATCGTGCCTTTGATGAAAGCAAAATCATTCAAGTAAATCAATTATCGGAACAAGAAGAAGAAGATGATGAATTAGAGGAAGGCGAGAAAATTACAACTTCAGATAAAGCGAATAAAAATAAGTCTAAGGAAGCTGCCTCGTCTAAGAAATCCGCAAGTACAGGAGACGAGTTTCCCCTTCGCAATCCGATTATTGCGATCATGGGACACGTGGATCACGGGAAAACTTCCCTTCTCGATTTTATTCGAAAAGAAAAAGTGGCCGATTCCGAAGCCGGAGGAATCACCCAACATATTGGTGCTTATTCCGTAAAAGTAAAAGAGGCGACGTTAACATTTTTAGATACTCCTGGACATGCGGCGTTTGCTAGCATGAGACAGCGTGGAGCGAATGTGACTGATATTGTGGTGCTTGTAGTGGCCGCCGATGATGGAGTGATGCCTCAAACCATTGAGTCTATTCGCTATATTCAAAATGCAAAATCACCGATGATTGTGGCGATAAATAAAATTGATAAAGAGGGTGCTAAGCCAGAAAAAATTAAACAAGATCTCATGCAGTACGGAATTACTCCAGAAGAATGGGGTGGTGATACTCAGTTTATAGAAGTTTCTGCTACCAAAGGAACGGGAATTGATAAGCTTTTAGAATCCATTCAGGTTCAAGCGGAAGTCATGGAGCTAAGAGAAAATCCCAAGGGTGCGGCGGAATGTATCGTTATTGAATCGAAATTAGAAACCGGTCGTGGCCCCGTTTGTACAGTTATTGTGAAGAAAGGAAGTCTTAAGAAAGGTGATGCTATCGTCTGTGGAGAGTGTTCAGGACGTGCACGAAGTCTTATGGACTTTGTGGGCAAAAATGTGGATATCGCCCTTCCATCCATGCCAGTACAAATTTTAGGATTGGATTCTGCACCGTCACCGGGTGATAAATTAAATGTGGTCGCCAATGAAAGAGAAGCGAAAAAAATTGTGGAAAACCGAATCAATGAAAGAAAATCCATGGAATCTGCTGAGAAGAAAGTTCACAGCATGGAAGACTTTTTCAAAACGGAAACGGAAGGTAATGAGAAAAAAATCCTCAATCTTATCGTCAGAAGTGACGTGCAAGGATCTTTTGAGGCGATTAAATCTTCTCTCGAATCTCAAGTTAATGATGAAGTAAGTGTTAAAGTTATTTCCGGAGGAGTGGGAGCGATTACAGAAAATGACGTCATGATGGCCGACTCTGTGAAAGGCTATGTGATTGGATTTAACATGCGCCCCGTCACTTCTGCTCGCAAATTAGCAGAAGACAAAGGTGTTGAGATTAAAACTTACACTATTATTTATGAACTCATTGATGATGTGAAATTAGCACTTGAAGGCCTACTTGCGCCTCAGCGTGTGGAGACTTATATCGGCCGTGCTCAAGTGAAAGAAGTCTTCAATATCCCGAAAATTGGGGTTATTGCAGGATCGCAAGTGATCGATGGAAAAATGGAGCGTAACTGTAACATCCGATTACTCCGTGATGGAAAAATTATGCACGACGGAAAATTATCATCTTTGAAACGATTTAAAGACGACGCCAAAGAAGTTAAAAATGGCCTGGAGTGCGGTATTTCTCTCGACGGATACAGTGATGTTAAAGCGGGTGATATATTTGAGGCCTACCTCATGGAAGAAAAGAAACGTAAATTTGAAGCGAGACCAGTGACGCTATGAAAAAAGAAACAGCGCACTCTCGCAAACGATTGTCACAGGCACTGTTGGAAGAAATCAATAGTGCCCTCAGAAATGAATTGGCCGATCCAAAAATCCAATTTGTCACCGTGACTGGTGTTGAGCTCAATAAAGATAATTCGGTTGCCCATGTACACTGGGATACGTTTCGAACTGAGGAAGTGGAGACGATCAAAGTTAATTTGGAAGTGGTGACACCAAGGTTGCGCGCTCTCTTGGCCAAAAAATTACAGATGAGGCACACGCCTGAACTCAGATTAGTTTATAACTCTCAATTCGAAGATGCGCTTAAAATTGATCGATTGCTTAAAGAAAATAATGATGACACATGAACTCCTCGCCTCCAACTTCTCCCATTTTTGCTATTTATAATTTTTATAAGCCTAAGGGAATTTCTTCTTACGATTTACTTCGACACATAAAAAGAAAAAATCTTATTCCTAAGGAAGAAAAATTTGGCCACATCGGTACGTTGGATGTTTTTGCCTCAGGCGTCCTCTTAGTTTCAAGAGGAACAGCGACGCGCCTTAATGATTATGTTCACGAACTCCTTCCCAAAACTTATGTGGCCACCGGAATTCTTGGTCAATCCACATCGACCGGCGATCCTGAAGGAGAGGTATCTTCCACCGATTATTCCCAATATTTAACTCAAACAATTTTTAATTTTGATAAAAATTTTATTCAAAAAATTTGGAGCGAAAAATTCTCAGGTGAATACTGGCAAGTACCCCATAAATATTCGGCCACTAAATTTCAAGGCAAAAAACTCTATGAATGGGCGCGTGCTGGCGTTCACATCCCCAAGCCTCCAGTGAAAAGATATATTTATCATTTAGAGATTTTAGATTATTCACCACCAGAAATTACTTTTCGCGCTACCGTGAGTTCTGGAACTTATATCAGAAAATTATTCGAAGAACTTGCTCAGGAGCTTGGTACCGTTGGTCATCTAAAAGATCTATGTCGTGAAGGTCTTGGAAATATTTCCATGCAAAATGCTTTTCCACTATATGAGGCCAATGAGGAAGATTCACTTCCGGCACCTCTTTCATGGGATGAAGTTATTCCCATTGAGAAGTTAACTTTTACTTTCGAAGAATCCCTTGCCTTGTTGAACGGAAGAGAAATTATATTAAGGGATCCCATTAGCGTGAAAACGATTGGGTATAAATTTGAAGATTTATTTTTAGGGATTTTAGAATATAACGAGAAAGAGATTGCGGTTAAATCAAAAGTTAACTTAACTTCTGCAGTTTATTTTCAAGAACATTATGGCCCTCAATCACTTGCTGCCAGCAAAAATGCGAAAACGACTCCTCATCGGTAAAGTCGCTAGGTATCACTTCTTTTCCAATATAAATTCCAAGATGTTCACCCCAGTTTAAGAGGCCATTTTTATTCATCAAGTGGGGAGTACCATAGAAGGTGACGGGAATGACGGGAACTTTCATTTCAAAGGCGAGAAGTAATAAAGTTTTTTTAATTTGATCGTAAGGTTTGGGGCCAAGTTTCCAATCTTTATTGCGAGTGGATTCCGGATAAAATTGCACAGGAACTCCGTCGTTGAGTCGTTTTTTAACCGCATCGACTACTAGTTTTCTCGAATGAGGGCTGTTGCGATTGAGGGGAATAGATCCATTGGCGAGTGCAATTAATCCAATGATGGGAACCTTAAGTATTTCTTTTTTCATGATGGGGGCGCAGCTAAAATAATGCAAGTAAAGTGGAATATCCCAAAAACTCATGTGATTGCAGATGATTAGTCCTGGGCCCATTAACCGTTTACAATATTTTTGACTTCGTTGATCGATCTTTAAAATTTTTGTCCCCATTAAAAATCGAAAGAGAATCCAAGTGAAGATTTGCCAGTGTCTTCCGGCCAATCCCATCGAATATCTAACAGGTAAAAGGATATAAATGATTGAGGGAAGGAGAAGAAGGAAGGTAAGTAGGGTTGCGAAAATAAAAACAAATAAAGTGTAAAAAATAATCAAAAATTGCTTCATAGCAGTTATCCTAGCTCAAAAAATAGCTTATAATCTCAACATCAGCCAGAATTAATTTAAAGATTAGCGTGCGAGGTAGACTGTGAGTTCAAGTGTTATTGCAGGAATGGTGGCCCTAGCTTTGGTGGTGTCGTTTCTCGTGGGTCTGGGAGTTTTAAGTCTCTTCTCGGGAGTCTTTCATACTTTTTTAGATCGACCTAAATTGAAAATTTTAAAAAGTCAGAAATATAATTTTGGTTTTGCTTTTAGTTTCCAGTGGAACGGGGCAAAAGATCCGGCCAATATTGATACGGTTCAAGTTCGCCTCTACAATCCTGAAGGTAATCCTACTCAAGTGGAAATATCGCGAACGTTTCAAAAACGAAAATCTAGTTTTGCCATGGAAGTAGATATGGGGGAGAAGTGGGTTCATCTCTTGGGCGTTCAAGGATTTACTCAGGCGCGAGTTTCCATTCAGGTTTCTGCTTCTAAAGAAGGTTTGAATTTTGAATTCGAAATGTCTGGTGAAGAATTTAGAAAAAATATCAATATAGCCAAATTTACGGCAGAACAAATTGATGCGAAATGGAATCCGCCCAAGAGTGATGACTCTCATGCGATTGTTCCAGAAGTTCCGGAGCGAAGTTTCATTGTTGATAAGTTAGATGTTGTTCCTATGCAGCTAGCGATTGCTAATAACCCAGTTTTTTCAGCTTATTTTGCTAACGTGGGTGGCGGTGGAGATAAGGCGGGCGGCGGCGCTGGTGCTGCGGCCGCAGTAAACTTCAAAGTGGCCAAAGTTTGGATTGAGCCAGGCTGTATCGTGTGTAATGCCTGCGAAGATACCTATCCTGAAGTTTTTGAAGTTCTCGCTGATACTTGTATCGTGCGACCCAACTATCCATTAGATGATGGCCTAAAGGTGCAAGAAGCGGCGGAAGGTTGTCCGGTGGAAGTGATCAAGTTTGCGAAGGCCTAGTTGATTTCGAAGATCTCCCGTTACTTTAATTGCTAATACAAGTTAAGCTTGATGACGATATATTAACTAGAAGTTATTAATAATTTTTGAATTATTTGAGCACTGTGCCTTGGTTCATAGATTGAAGTATCTAAATTTAAATCAGCAGGTGGCATATATTCTTCACTAAAAAAGTCCTTCATTTTTAATTCTCGGTAGAGCTCTAAAGATGTTAACTTATTAAACTCATGCCTTGATGGTAGATTAATTCGAGATTCAATTATTGCTTCAGGACAAATGAGCCGAACAATAAAAATTCTACACCCTCGATTGCCAAGATCAGTAATTAAATTTTTTATGTAATTCTTGGATACTGTTTGCTCAGGATTAAAAGTGAAAATTAAGCCTTTTAATTTAACTTGAACTGCTTCGCTAATTAGATCCCTCCATAATTGCTCACGCATTTTAATGAAGGAAGGAGTTCCAAAAGGAAATAAAGACAGAACCGTATCAACTACCAAGTGATTATGGAAAAAACTATAACTAGTCAAAGCTTGGAGCTCCGCTCCAATTGTTTTTTTTCCAGAAGCAGGAGGACCAAAAATCAATATGAAATCCATTATTAATTCGCTTAAAAAGTTTTCCAAGGATTAAAAATATAAAAATTAAAATTTAATATTTTATTTGATTGATATTATCATTAAAGATGTAATGATTTATTGTTTTTGGTAAGGATTACAACCTGTTAAGTTTTTATACAGTCTAATTATTAAACAGATCATCTAAAACAAATGATTCTTGGGTAACTGTCTCGTCACTAATTGGTTACGTTGATTAGCTTCTTTATAAATTTCGTAGATCTTGATTGATTTTAGGAATTTGTTCGGAAAGTCCCTGCTTCTCTGGCCGGGACATACTCAAAGGACTAGCGTTACAGATTTAAACAGTTGCATTTCCCATAGTAACCAGGCTCAACATAGCCCCCAATAAAGCCATCAGACACTGGGATAATGGTGACATCCGATTCTGAATTTCCAACAAAACTGTTATATTCACTTATCCAGGCAGAGTTATTAGTAGAATTTTGTACGCAATAAGCAAAAATATCCTTTGTCGGAATGAAATTCCATTCAGGGATTCTAAATTGATCTTTTTCAGCTTCCGTGGGACAAATGATTATATTGGGATGAGTTTTAATAAAAGACTGTACTACGTCATTGTAATGACCTAGCTGATCAATATAAACCCACAAATCAGCTGCTTTTGAATTCGTCGATACTAAAAAAAAAGCTAAACAAAGATAATAATTCTTCATAGTTTCCTCTTATTTTTCTTCTCATGGTTTGCAGATCGTTAACATTTAAAAAGAACATAACATAAGCTGAAGGGAATAATATCGTAGTGGTTAGTTTTATGTAAAAACGTAATCCTTTATTAAACGTTATTTCAACTTACATTTATATTGGATGAATTGCCCATGGCACTCAAGTTAACTTTGATTTTTTGAATTTTTTTATCAAGCAGGGCATTTTGAATAATAAATAATACGAAATTTTGCATCTAAGCCGGGATTGTATTTTCTCGCAGCTTAGATAGCTTTAGAAATTTTGAAAATCTAATTTTTTCTGTAAGTAAATTCTATGACACAACTATAGCTGATATAAGAGCTTGCATTATAAATAGATTTACCCTCATAGCAATTCTTAACTTGAGCTTTTAATATTTTTGAATCCTGAACACCCAGTAATGATTTTTGTGCTTCAGCAGAAGAAATAAATTCCTTCGTATAGGCATGGGCAGCTTTTGAAGAATTCAATAGTCCTTTTTTCTCAATTGTAAGAACTCTTGTTGAACGAGAATTGTAGTCTATATCAATAATTTGTCCGTAGCTCAAAGTGCTCAGCAATGTCATTACTAAAATCACCAATTTTTTTCTCATATTATTTCTCCAGGTTAAAGATTGGATCGCAAACTTTTGTAGACTTAGCATACTTTTTAAGTTTTTACCAAGCCTTATGATTGATGTGAAATTATTTCAGATCTTTTCTTCGCGGCCATGAAAATTCCTAGGAATGCGGTCCTTTGTGAGCAAAAAATAAAATGATTAGAAAACCCTCTGGGAGTGATTACAAACATGAAATGGTTCGAAATCTAAATATTAATTGTCAGTAGAAAATACATTTTTAAACGTATTCTTCAGTTCATCGACCGTAAAAAGGTGTATTAATCCAGAAACACGGCATCCGATTGCGAGTGAATAAGATTCCGCATCGCTTAATCCGACATCTGTTAGAGTTATAAAAAATCGTTGAGAGTTTTGCATCTCTACTTTTTTGACAGTGTCGACGGCGAACTTCTGTCCATCGAGAAGCTTTTGAGGCTCGAGAGAGTAAACAAAGCACATAATTTCGTTTTGCAAAGCAGGGACCACTTTTTCAATTTCTCCATTAATAATAACGACATCTTGATTTGTTACCAGTTCCCGGGCGATGGAAGCAGAATCTAGCTTAAGAATGAGGTCTCCCTTTTTCAAGTCCTGGACTGCCACACTTGGTCCAGCGGATTGGGCAAATGCTCCAGCAAGCTGAAAGATGGCCCAAATAGCTAAAAT
>JARXAH010000071.1 GCA_029865945.1 Bacteriovoracaceae bacterium
ATCAAAAGACGATGGTTTTTGGGGAAAATCTTTGATAACTTTATTCACGGCGTACTCCTTTTCCATTAAAAAATTTGATCGTTTTATAATGAAAGCGTACGCCACTTAATTATTCAAACACAACTTTCGGTCATACCTCTAGAGAAACTAGGTTTGTATAAAAATGGAATCATTTTATTGCCACAGAATAAAGAACAATCTGGAATTTTTTTAACTGCACTACAAAACAATTTCCTTGAATTAATTTCAAAACTAAAAACTGACTTCAGCTTAAGTTCAGATCAAATTTTAACACCGGCCACTTTTATTAATGATCCAGAGTTAACGAGTGAAGTAAAATATGGGTCTTTGAATAGTGCCCAATCAGTTGAAAGAAGGTTTGGTCGATTTCATGAGCTTTTTCAGGGTGCTGATTCAGGCACATTGAGTGGTGCTTCGGATGTTATCTTTGACAAGATGATGAAGTTGAAAGACTGGATCAAGTTTTTCAGTTCTCTCAATGTTTTACCTATTTCCACTTATCCAAACATATTCATTCACGACATTGCTCATCTTATCTCTGCGTTAATTAATCCTTACGAGGAGCTTGTACTTGCAAAAAAATTTTATGATGCTTTTAGCAAAATACTAGAAATAACAAACAAACTTAAAATAAATAATTGGGAAGAATTTTTGAAATACGGCGATGCTTTAACAAGGTATCACTATTTTGCTATTTTTCTTTTTGAGCAAGGGAGCATTCCAAATTTAAAGGAAATTCGACACCTATTAACAATAAAAACACTCCTACCAAATGAACTAGATAACCTTTACGTTAGTATTGAAAATAAAAAAATTATTTCCTATGAAAAAGCTCAAAAAAGACTAAAAGAGGAATTAACAAATTCTCGTACTGGTAATACTTCCCTCCCATTAATAACTTTATTAAATCATTTTAAAAATGAAATTAAGTTAGATGATGGCCTAGAGGATGATATTGATTCACATTTCTTTACGCTGTTTAATAGATATGGTGGAGACTCTTACGATCTTACAAATCTCTACAAAATGACTTCGTTTTCAATTCCAACATCCCTGGATGCTCATCTGGAAAGTTTATACTGGAAGGCCAAAAGATCCAAAAACCTAGAAGAAAAATATTCTGCCCTTCTTGGCATATTTACTTCTTTCTATAACACAATGGCCTTGAATATTAATTTTAAAAAAATTGTTGATGACATAGTTGAATCCCACCAAGAAATTAACAGTTCCAGGCAAGATCATTTTCTGAAAACATTTTCTTATATTTATTTTAAGCAAACATTCCCACTTTGGTCCAATCGACTGTAAATCTAGATTGATGACTTATTTATCACCACGAAGTTTTGAGATCCTTTATTTTTGGAATGGGAGTTCGAATACTGCGAGTAATGGTGCCCCGCTACAGAGAGTAGTCGAACTCTCTCGTTTAATCATTTCAAGGAGTTGTCGCTACACTTGGTCTAAAAGTACTACCAATTACGCAATGCTGGCACGTTTGCGGTGGATTGCGGGGCACAACAATAAAAAATTGGCGCAACAATTTCAAGTAACAGAAGGGACAATTCGAGGTTATCTTTCGATGCTCCGCCGTTCAGGTTAATTGCAAAATCTGGACCTCTCTGTGAAAGAATTGAGCGCCATTCAAAATAAAATTAAACGGGAGTTCAATTATGAACAGGTTATTTGACGCAGTCTCAGATTTATTTTTTTCTTTATTAAAATTTACGTTCATGGGATTTGGAATTTTATTTTTGTACGGAGAAATTCGTTTGGCCGCAATTAAGAAAATCTACAAAGGGGCGCCCAAGTTATCGAGCTTTGACTTAAGCGTATGACCGGAGCAAAGTTATCGTTCTAATAGAAAAATAATTTTTGCGGATAATAAAAAATTGTCCGCAATTTTCTAGTCTTCGCTGTAACTTGGCATTGTATTATTTGGATAAATTTTTAGATTCGCCATGCGATTATCGATCAAGTCTAAAAGATCAATTGATAGTCCTCGAACTTTGAAGAACAAGCGGTAGCGGCCATCTCCAAACGGCCATGATTGATCTCTTGTTTGTGGATGTGGAGCAGGTGTTGTCGGGTTATCCTTGATAAATTCTAAGGTGCGGTCGTGATCATCAAGAAATTTTTCCACCGCCGAATAGTTATTTTCAGAAGATTCAAAAATGAAATCTTCAATTTCGCCTAGTCTTTTATTGTAGGTATCCGAGAGAATGATTTTTGGTCTTGTCATTTACTTTTTAAACCTTTTCAAGCGGTCTTGCTTTCCCTTGTACTCAGTTGTCTTACCATCAATAATTTCACTCATCCCTAGTAAACGGCGCTGAAGCGACGATATTTCATTTTGCATTTGGGCGTAAACATTTTCATTCATGATGATGTAGTTTTCGCCGGATCGTCTTTGAATGCGAATGGGTTCCCTTGCAGCTAGATCAAGATAATCTTTTAGTTCTGCTCTAAGCTTTTTGGGGCTCGTACTTTCCATAAATCACCTCAATTAAGGGTACCACAAGGTGTACTCTTTTGCAAGGCGAGCTAAGTGGCCGCACGAAAAGCTTTAAGAGCGAGTTGGTCGCTTTTTTTTCACTTTTTTCTTTTTTGAAACCTTCTTCTTGGCCACTACCTTTCTTTTGGGAGCTGTTGAAATTTTTGGTTTTTTCGCAATTTCATTTTTTGCTTTTGCATCATCATTAAGTTGAATGCCAAACAAGTCTGATAAATCTTGATCTTCGATAACCCTTGCTGTTGTGCTGCGTTTCCCAGGAACACTAAGGGCCGCTTTACTCACTAATTCCATGTGATCAACTTTTCTGAGTGTGAATAGTAATTGCGGCTCGCTATCTAAGCGTGAGCCAATTCCATAAAGCACAGCGGCCACGTGTTTACACATCTCTGCCCAATCAGGACAAGAACATTTTAACTTTATTTCTTTTGGCGACGGAAAAAGGCCAGAGTTTTTATCGGTGATTGTGGTCATGACACTTGATGATAGTTTTCCTTGAAGTAGCTCAATCACTGAACCAATTGCGCCTGAGCATTTGCTTGCAATAGATTTCCATTTATTTGAATCAACGTTATTAATTTCTATTTGCACTTTATATAGTGCTGATCCTTGAACGAGAGCTTCAATTTTTCCCTCATAAACTTTAAGATCTAGGACTGAACCATTACGAACATAAGTACGTCCACGAGGGAGACGATTTTCATAATCAATATAGGATTCTAGGTGATCGCACCACGCCTTACCCCAAAATGTTTTTGCTATCTGACGCCCATCAATCGAAACAGGAAGCAATTGATTTCCCCTCTTGGACAATTTTGCTACTGCCTTGGCTGCCTTTCGTCTTTTTTCTGCAACAGAAACATATGGGCCCCAACTCCAACGAGACATGCAATAACTCCTTTTATCCAATTTCGTTTTGGACTGAATTAATGTCAAGCGAGACAATTTTTATTAAATCCTCGTTAGACATTTCAGTTAACAAGGCTCCACCTTCACCGTCCAATATCTCTTTTGACATAATTTGCTTAGATTCAATCATGGCATCGACCTTTTCTTCAAGAGTTCCTTTACAAATAAACTTATGAACAAGGACATTTTTTTTCTGCCCAATTCTAAAGGCCCGATCAGTTGCCTGATTTTCAATCGCCGGATTCCACCAACGATCAAAATGGATGACGTGTGATGCTTGGGTTAAATTTAAACCCGTTCCCCCAGCTTTAAGTGACAACACAAAATACGGCGGCCCATCAATTTCTTGAAATTTATTCACCATTTCCATTCTTTTCTTGATTGGAATTTCGCCGTGCAAAATAAGTCCTGGGCGACCAAAAAGGATCTGCAAGTAATCAAAAATAGGATTAGTCATTTCTTTAAACTGGGTGAAGATCAGTACTTTTTCTTGCTTATCAGCGATGACTTCACAAATTTCTTTTAGGCGCAAATATTTCCCGCTATCAATGGGATTAAAAACTCCATCTTTCACAAAATGAGACGGATGATTACAAATTTGTTTAAAGCGCATGAGGTAAGACAAAATAATTCCACGTCGCTTAATTCCTTCGGCCGCCTCAATTTCTTTGGTCATAGTTTCCACAGATTTTTGATACAAGACCACTTGAGATTTTGAAAGTGAGCAATACGCTTTCAGCTCGGTTTTATCGGGGAGATCGCTAATCACGCTCTTATCAGTTTTGAGACGCCTTAAAATATAGGGTTTAACCAAGGATCGAATGGAGGCAAAAGAACTGGTGCCATTAACAGGTTTTTGTTTGAGTAATTTTTCAAATTCCTTCGCGCTTCCCAATAGTCCTGGGGAAACAAAATCAAAGAGCGACCACAAATCAAACAAGTGGTTTTCAACTGGTGTTCCCGTAAGAGCAATACGGTGACAACTATTAAGTAATTTAATGGATCTTGCTTGTTTAGCGTCAGGATTTTTAATAGCTTGCGCTTCATCAAGAATAATGAGCCCCCAGGTTTGTTCACTTAGCCAGGGGATTCGATAAGCTGCACCGTAAGTAGTAATATACAAATCATAATCATTAAATTCATTTGGAGCTTTATTTCCATCACCGGATGGGTGGGCAATCCAAACTTTAAGTGAAGGAGAAAATTTTTCAATTTCCGATTTCCAATTTCCTATAAGTGACGCGGGTACTACTAGTAAACAGGATTTATTTCTAAGTTCTTTGTCTTGCTTCTTTAGGAGCAAAAGCGAAATCACCTGAATACTTTTCCCAAGCCCCATATCATCGGCGAGTATTGCACCAAGCCTTAGTTGATGAACGGTATTTAGCCATGCAACACCTTGCTGTTGATAAGGCCTTAAGGTTGCTTTAAGTTCTTTGGACAAAATTTTATTCAAGCGGTCATCAACGTTTGGTGAGCGGATCTTTTCAAGCATGTCACTCAGCCACGTTCCAGAAACGACACGATTGAATCCATCCATATTATCGTGGTAGCCAGACAGATTTTCGGAAGTTGTACTCATGCCTGAGAGCCACCTCATGCCTTCCGCAAAACTTACGCCCTCATTTTTGACTTGCTTGGAAATCGATTTCCACTTGCCTAATAAATCAGATAATTTTTCTTTATCAACTTCAACCCACTGGCCTTTAAAAAAAACTAAATTTTCTGTTTTTTGAAGTAACTCTTGGATCTCTTTTTCTTTAAGGTCTTCGCCACCAATCGTCACCGACATAGAAAAATCAAGGAGCGCTTCAAATCCGACACTACTGGGCTCCTTATCCCCAATCTTAATACTGACTTGTGGACGATTTGGTTGCTTAGGCTTCCACCAGTTGGGAACTTTTACTGCGATGCCGGATTTTTCAAAGAGCGGAATATCTTTTAAAAATTGATGTGTTTCTGAGGCGCTCCAAGCTAATGGGTGGAAAATATCGCCAGAATCCACAATGGGCCTTAAAAATTGGCTTTCGGTTGATGCTTTATGAATGGGAGAAAGTAACCGTAAAAGTGTGCTCTTTTGAGAGCTTCCAGAATATTGCTCAAGCGCACGTCCCAGTGGCAAATGCTGGGTTTGTCCGTCACTGGATATTTTATTGGCGTAGGTGGCCAAGAATGCAAAAGGAGTGTCGGGAGATTTTTTATTTTCGGCCAAGTGAAAACAGACGCGGCCAAGTAAGTTTAATGTTGAGTGCGTAGAAGAAAAGTATTCAGAGATATTTTTCCCAGAATCAATAATCTCTTCAACCAACGCCAATTCAAGTTCTTGCCAAAGAAATTGCAAGCACTCCTTATCAAGGTACTCGGATCCCTTTGTCATTGGGGCCACCGCTAAAAATTGATTTAGATCGTCTTTTGGAAATTCGATCGAGGGTGGATTTTTCTTGAGGTCAATTTGCTCCAGGTTGGGGAGGGATGAAAAAAGTGATAAATATAGCCGGGCGAAATCTTTCCAGTAAGCAAACGTTTCATTTTCGACAGCTACGCGATCGGCCCATGTGTCGAGGGCCAAGAGACCATGCCCAGACCCTTTAGCAAAATACGCCATTAGGTCGTCAAGGGCCTCCAATTCACTACTTTCAATAAACAGTCGTTTAGAAGGAGAAACGAAAATTTGAGCCATTTTACGCAGCCTCTATTGGATAGAGACGTGATCTTTTCACAAGTAGTTGAATTTTTCTATTGGAAATTGCCAGGAAAGTCTCATACGCAGTGTAAGAGATAAGTGGATTTAAAGAGCGAGGGTCTCATTTGAGACCCTCATGTATTGCTAACTTTTCCGACTAAGGAGCACAACTAAAACTAGTGATGATGAGCAATTTTATTCCTGAATTAGAATTTTATTTCCAAGGAACTAACTTTTAATTTTCCTTCACCTTTGTTGATCTCAACAAGATTTGTAGCAATTTGAACTTTATCTGAACTACCATTATTAAAATGGCAGCTGGTGACATATTTTTCTCGTATTTTGAGTAAATCTCCACCTCCAGATCCACTAAAAAATGGTGCTTTAGCCTCGCCACATTTTACATTGTACTCTGATTCCACGTGAGTAACTAATGACTTGTATTCTGTATATGATTCCGGATTTGTAACAGCGTAAGTGGCAAAATTGTAAGCTAGTGCTAAAACAATAAATAATTTTTTCATGTGATTCTCCGTTAAAAAAATATGCTGAAATTAGCATATTGAAATAATTTATATAAAAATACGATACGGTACTTAAGAATTATGTACCACCATACCTTCAAGCTATTCTCCCTTGTGCTTTGGACAAAAAATCATTGCAGCTGGACGAAAGTACTTATCAACATTAAGCAGGTTAAACTCTCTTAGTTTTTTACATTGCCCGCCACGTCCGTCTTCAATACATTCATAAGAAGGGAAGCCTAAATTTACAGTTGGAATAGTAGATGTCATTGCAAAAATAACGTTTCCAAATTTATCTTTGGCCACATGGTATGGAATGAATTTAGTTTGAAATTGTAGAGTGCCACTAAAATTTTTGATTTCATCTGTAATTGGTGAATTAAATACCGCCCTTGCCTTTTCAGCTTGCCAGTAAAAAAAACCACCAATAGAGTCCGCCTTTGGCCCAACAATCGGAGTCCAGTAACGTGTGAAATCTTCATGAGTTGGTGGACTAAATCTTAAACGCCCACTCAGTTTTCTTTTCTTTCCATTTCCAATACTCTCCAATTTTCCCTCGTGAACGAGTACAACCTCTTGTAGATTTAAGGGCTCAAGAGCCATTAGATCAATACGAGTCGAGTAGCACTTATTTCCAAGATTATTAAAATCCTCAGTTCTAGGTAAGTCACCTGAATTGAAAATATCAACTAGTTCTTGATATTTTGCAGAGTACAGTTTTGTCGAGGAAGGATTAAACTCTGATAGTGGTGTCCATTTTCGAAGTGCAGCAATATTAATATTCACTTCAGCGAGCCTACCCACTATTTTGCGGGTTCGATCTGAAAGTATATCTCCATATTCATCCCGCAAAACTTTGTAAACTGCCTCGTGGACATTTGTAGAAGACCTTTCAATCAAAGTTTTAAATTTTTCCCATACTTTTTTAGAATACGTAAGGTTTTCACCTTCATATAAAGCAACAGGCATGTAATCAGTTTCTCCTTCTACACATGTAAAAGGTTCGCTTGTATGGCCAGAATCCCCTCTGGGTTTTAGTTTAACGTCATCGATGAAGCGAATGGCCCTTACAACATCTAAAGCGGAAACAACTTGATCATAAAATTTTGGACTAACGACTTTTAATCTTTCGATCATTTTATAACTTAAATCCCATTCTTTGATCTCATCAGCTTGATCTAGAGAAACAGTAGTAATGAGTTGTATACCATCTTTTTTGGCTTCCCAAATATCTTGGAATTCGGCCGAATAAATAGTATCTCCGGTTCTGCATACAAATGATCCGCCACCGCCACCTTCTCTTCCTTTGGCATGAACGTGAGCAAGTTGAAAAAACCAGAACATGATTAGTAGGATACGTTGCATTTTTTCTCCTCAGTAGTGTGATCATTTTTTGTAATTATTGGATCACTATTGGTAATAGGATTTAGCGCAAAACTTACATGGTAGACTTCATTCGGAGATTTACTCTCGGGACGTTCTAAAAAATCTAGAAGAGATCGCCTAAAATTTTTGATCCTTTGCTTTACTTCAAGAAGGTCGTCCGAATGTAAGGCAATCGTAAGTGAAGTGTTATCTCTTTTAGATAGATCGTGAATGTCTATGGATTGAATCGCCATTTCCAAAATTTGCTTTTGGAGTTTCCTAGATGCTGCAGATGTTAGGCCTTCAGATATATTGGTAGTAAGTCCTCCAGAAATGTCATGCCACTGTCCTTCTTCATCGATCTCCAGCAGCTCAATGCGAACTAATCTTTCGACAGCAATATTCACTTCAGTTTTTGTAATTCCTATTTTTTTTGCGATCCATGCAGCATCTGATTTAAAAGGCCTTACTCTAAGCAATTCTAAAATCGCATAGTGGTACCAGTCAGAGATTAATGCATACGTATCTAATGAGAGTTGATCATACAGCACTGTCTTGCCGCCGCTACCATCTAGTTGCAGTGCCTTAATTTCCTCTAGACCCATTCCAAGTTTAAGTCCCATTTTCTCTGCAGATTTTTTTGTGATACGCCTTTTACCTCTTAGCATTGCAGAGAGTGCCGATGGCGAGACCTCTAGAAGTTTTGCGAATGCTCTTAACGAATAACTTGAGTTAGACCTACATCTCGCTAGTAATTCTCCTTGCAAGCGAAATCTAAAAGAATTTTTGTTATTTGTATTGGCCATAAGTGATTAGCTATCTACAACAGTTTTTAATTTTTTTCATCTGTTTTAAGCACAAAGTGTGCCAAAAACAGATTGGCACATAGAATTAAGACACATAGAATTAAGACCAACTTGATATGATGCTGATGCGGAAGAAATTGAGGGCGAGTCGGCCAAAAGGTTTCGCTCTTGGCCTCTCATAGAACGGTACAGGAACTTCTCAGCTCATACCGCTCCCATTAAACAAACGATTTCCCTATACCTTTCTCCCAGTGAATAAATAGCTTCGGATTTTGATTTGC
>JARXAH010000039.1 GCA_029865945.1 Bacteriovoracaceae bacterium
ACGTAGCTCACTAATTTTTTAAACTGATCCGTATCTGACTCGGCGACAAAATCAATCATCTCGTGCATGGGAATTCCCAAGTAGGCCACGATGCGAGCAACGACCTCGTCATCAAAATCTTTGGTCTTTTGATTGACGAATCTTGAAAGAGTAGAAATTCCTACACCCGATTTTTCGGCCAAATCTTTTTGCGATAGTCCTCCACGCAACTGCATGTACTTTCGGACAATCGATAAAAAGACTTCCATAAAATCGCGATTAAATTCCATAAGTCATCCTTACTCGTAACTCGAGCGATCATTTCCATGCAACTTATCGGCAACCCTGCCATTTCATTAAGCAATAAAATTTATTGACAAAATTGCAGGAGTGTGCGAAAATTGCATCATGCAAAGGAATAAAAGTATGGAAAACACCAAAATTATTAATATCAATAACTTAGAAACTAACTACTTATTTGAGTCTTTTCAAGGACTTAACATAAAAAATAAGGATTTCAGTCAGTTGCACTTAAGTGGCTGTAAGATTGCAAACGCCACTTTTTGCAATTGCGAATTTGCAAACTGCACGTTGCAGGCCTGTATCTTAGATCAAGTGAAGTTTATCAATTGCACGTTTGTTAATTGCAAGATCAGTTATTCAGTTGGTGGAGAGCTTGAGTTTTTGGGTTGTGAATTTAAAGAAACTGAGTGGAAAAAAACTCAAACAACACAACTCGAAGTGAATTTTTGCGAGCTTGATGAAAACACTAACATCCTTGTTAGTGAACATGATGAAACATTAGTTAAAACTTTATCGTAATTACCTGAGTCCTTAAGTCCCTAAGTTATTTTAAAAGATTTCTGGCCTTGAGTTGTCCTTCCACAAAAGGAGGCCAGGCCGCTAAAAATTTTATATCACTTTTAGTCAAGGTTGTTTGCGCCGCTTTAGATTCTAACGTTTTGAGATAATTGACGAGCAAAGCTTCACTCATTTCGCCATTCGATTGATATAAAAAAATAGCAACTTCAGGGGGAAGTGATGAATTTTCAATTTTCTTAGCACTCAACGTGGCGATTAAACTTGGAGCATCCTCTCTAATAAAATTCACAATATCGTCATTTAAAAAACGGTAGTCTGCTTTGAATTTCAAAACATCATCCATTATTTCAAAAAGGGAATTAGTGCAATTTTTAATAAAGAGATTATACGTTTCCACTCTCCCAAGCGCTAAATTTCGGTGAAATCCTTCAAACAATAAAGACAATTTTGGAGATTTTGTTGTCTTACTATACTTAAAAGAAGGAACGATGTTTTCAAATCTCATGGGCAATTCTTCGTACTCACCACCCTCAGAGATTGTCGTAGATTTTCTCGCTTCATAGTCGTAGATAAGGTGAGCAAAAGCAAAATCTAATTTCATCGCGCTTGGAAAAAATCCCGCTTGTGGATGACTCTGAGCTCGAATCGCCTCGCCAGAAATAATCACATTCGTTTGAACCCTCTCTTTAGTCGGAAGAACTGAAGATTCCCATTGATTATTTTCAATCGATGTTTGGTTGATAACAAGATTTGGTAGGTATTTATCGAAGGTTGATCCCTGCTCAAAAACAAACTTAATTAAACAATGCACTTCAATCGCGTAAGTTTCCGGCCTTGCGCGGGCAGACCAGTGTTCCTTCACAAATGTTACTTCTTTAATATTTTGTATAACCCCATTTTCTCTGTAAACCAGTGATTCTATTTGAGTCAATTCGGCAGGATCCTTAGATGAACGCAGGCCTACTATTTTACTGATATTTTTCAACGATGGATTGGTATCAATCTTGATGCTTGGAAATTGAATGACGTAAAAATTTATTTTTTGAGTACTAGGATTTAGTTTTGCAAAATTTGCAAAAGCAAGCACATCTTTATCAATTCCTATTTTTTGCTTTTCTAATTCTGTAAGTAATACGAGTGTTCGTTTATCATTTTTGGTTAACTCGCCTTTAAAGACCGAGGTAAATGGCACTGAATCATGAGGGATGAATCGATTCCAATTGATGGTTTTTACGGAATCTTGGTTCTGAGAAAATCCTGAGTTCAAATTAAGAAGAATGGATGTTAGGTAAAAAAAAAGGCGCGCCAATCTTTGAGTTGTCATAATGTCTCCTTGATTGGGCAAGATCATGTCCAATTCAGGGACACATGGCAAGAACAAATTATACCAAACCTAGAAAACAACCTTCATCGTTGTCAGTCATCGGTATCACCGTCTGCGACGTGCGGGAGCACGTCTCGGCGTTTCAACCTCATGAAGAGTAAAGCCTTTTACTCTTCACTCCTAGATGAAGATTATTTTCTAGGCTTGGTATTAAATCTAGAAGGGCCAGATAATGGAAAAGAATTCTTTAGTTATAATTTTTCACTACTCGTCTTAAAAAATCCAGGAGCAATAAATGTCGCCTCATGGTTCTACTGAAGCGATGCTTTTTAATCGGATTAAATAGTCCTGTCTTGCCAAAAATTTGGAAGGGATTTTTTTTAATCCAGGTCCAAGACCCCAATTCCAAAGTTAGTGGCAAAAAGATCCTATTTCCTCTTTCACTTGATTGATAGTGCTTATCAAAAAAATAATCCCACACATCACCATTGACCACATAATTTTTAGATTGCGGTTCAATTTTATAAACGTGATGAGGTACCGTTTCTTTGAAGAGTTTCAGCATGCTCAACACTTCTTTTTCTTGAGGAAAATTTTCCGTTGATTTGGCGTAGGGATACCAAATTTGATCGCGGAACCCAAAACCAGAGTGAATGTCGAGCGCAACTGAGTAGCTAGACGTGAAATGATATTTATAAATGAAGGCCTCTAAAGTTTGATTCTCTAGTTCCATGGGCTCGCCTTCTTTTCCTCGGTAATAAGGCAGCCAATTAGAAAAACGGTGACCAGAAAAAAAGCTAATCGGATTGACAGCATCCACTGGAGCGTTGCGCATTAAATCTACACCCCGCAAATTAGACCGAGACAACTTCGCCACCCCTCCAGGATTAATCATGGGAATAGAAACAATGCGAGAAGTTTTAAAAAATTCTTTTAAATCTTTATCCCAGTGCATTTGCGCGACAATACTTTGCAAATAGGAAATCGTAATTTGGGATCCAATGCGTTCAAGCCCGTGGACGCCGCCATAAATCCCAAAGGTCGGAACATCACCCTCTTTGGGGCCAATGACAATTCCGTAGACGGGATAAGACTCTCCATGGTGATGTAAAATGAGTAAGCGTTCAATAGAAACTAGGCCGTCACTAGATTTTTCTAGTTCGAGCAAGGCCCCTAGTTCTTGAAGTGATTTTGGATAGGTCATAAGAAATTAATTTTTAATGATTTCCGTATTCGTGGGAATTTGAAATTCAAAATTTTTATCAGGGAAATTATTATTTTCCTCAATTTTCGACAATTTCAAATCTACTTTTTGTCCATCAGTATAATTGATTGAAAGCGATTCCAGATCACTAAATTCTAAAACCTTGGTATTTTTTTGCTTATGATCCACTTTATCAGGGAATACAATTTTTCGAAAAAATAAATCAATATGATCCACCTTGAGGTCTTTTGATTTAGGATCAATAAATTTCAAGCTAAATTGATCTACTTTTACTTCCGTAACTTTATAGAGATCATTATCAATGAGCCCATTTTTTAAAGAGTCAAAAACTCTCACCAAGTTGTTATTTTTAGAATTATTTATCTGAACTGATCCCTTTTCTCCCGTCTTAAACGGCGGAACGTAGTACCAGGAAGTTTCTTTATTGGAGACAAATTCCGAGTTATCTTTACTTTCTTTAATCCTGATTTGACTGGAGCGTTTATATTCTAAAAACCCATTGGAAGTTTTTGTTTTTCCCGTTACACTTTTGAAACTTTGCTCAAATTCAATTTTCAGGGATTTTGGCATAAAGTCTGCGCTGCCAGATAAGGCAGATCGAAGATCACCGATTAAAACAATAACGCAAATGAGAAGTAGTAATAAATTTTTCATATGTGATTTTTTATTAATGCAATTGAACCGATACCGCTTGCGAGACACCTGGTTCTTGCATGGTAATTCCGTAGAGCGTGTCATTGAGCTCCATAGTTTTCTTATTGTGAGTAATTAAAATAAATTGGGATTCATTGCTCATTTCTCGAAGGAGTTCGTTAAATCTTCCCACGTTGGCATCATCAAGCGGCGCATCAACCTCATCAAGTAAACAAAAGGGAGAGGGCTTCACTAAGAAGATGGAGAAAATTAAACTCACTGCCGTCATGGCCTTCTCTCCGCCCGACATTAAGTTAATGCTTTGCATTTTTTTGCCAGGAGGTTGAGCAATAATTTCCACGCCGCATTCTGGATCGTCAGTTGTCGTAGTCAATTGTAAGCGTGCAAATCCACCACCAAAAATGATGGGAAATACTTTGGAGAATTTATCATTAATGGATTCAAAGGCGGCCTTAAATCTCAATTTACTTTTTTCATCGATTTGCGAAATCGCGGTCATGAGATCTTCAATCGACTTAGTTAGCTCTTGCTCTTGAGTATCTAAGAAGTCGTGTCTAATTTTTTGCTTATCGTATTCTTCAATCGCCTGCCAATTGATCGCACCCAAGGCGTTTAATTCGTAGTTGTAGCGGCGCAAGCGATCTTGCAAATCTTTTATCTGAGCAGGGGCCTTTCTACTCCATTCAAATTCTGGGTATTTAATTTCCCAAATTTTATCTCCGAAAGTTTTTTCACTTAGCTCTAAAGTAAGTAGATTTTCAGGAAAACGGGATTCACTCCACTGATGCTGAACGAGTAACCTAATATCAAAACCGAAACGCTCAGACCAATCTCTTGCGAGCAACAATTCATCTTCCTTCCACTGAGGGAGTTTAGCAGACTGCTCGTCGATCACTCGCTCAAACTGTTGCTTCTTGCTTACGTAGTGCTTGAAGGATTTTTCTTGCTCATCAATTTCTAGTAAATGCTTCGCTAAATTTTCTTTTTCCTCTTGCAAGAATTTAAAAAATTCTGATTGCTCCACTTGCTTCTCTTTGAGTGTCGCTTCTAATTGCTCCACCTCATTCGTCCGCTCTATGATGAGATCATTGGCCTGAGTGTGGGTTAATTTATTTCTATCAATTCTCTCACTAATTTTTTGAATTTGGTTTTCAATATCTAAAATTTGCGCCTTAAGCCTAACCATTTGCTGCTCTCGTCCCTGCCCTTTGGCCATGAGAGATTGATACTCGCTCTTAACCGAATTGAGTTTGTTGAGTGATTGGTTGGCCAAATTTTTCGCTTCACTTAGTCTGGTATCAAGGTCTTCGCTTTCGTCTCGCAATTTTTCTAATTCACTTTCAATGGTTTCATCGTGCTCAAGGTAGGTTAATCGGTTCAAGGAACAATCCGATTTTTTGCGCTTTAATATTTCTAATCTGGCCATCGCGTTTTGATGTCCCGCTTGTTTCGCCTGAATCTCAGCACTGTGACCACTTAAACTCTTAATGAGGCTTAATTTTGTCTGCTCGAGTTGAGTTATTTTTGATTTCTCAGACTTTTCTAACTCTAAAAATTCCAATAACTCGCTCTCTTCTCGCTTTAAGACTTCACTTAAAGCCGCCAACTCTTCGTTCCAATCTTGAAGCTGTTTTTTAAGTACAATCACGCCATCTTCTTGGGCACCTTGAGAGGCGGCCATAATGGCCATCGTTCCATTTTTGATAGTTATTCCTACAGGTGAGGATTCGCTGGCAAAATGAATTTCTGAAAACTGATGATCATTTAATTTTTGAGCTATTTCTTTCCACGGCAGGGCAAAGAAATCTTTGGAGGAAATTTCATCAATAAAAAACAACCCGTCTAACGTTGAAGAAAATTTTTGTGACCACTGAGAATTTTTAAATGCTACTAGTTGTGAACCAGAATAAACTGTATTACTTCCCACTAATTCTTGAATTTTATTTTTTACAACTTCGGTCGATGTGGTCTGGGCGCCTATTGCGGCCACCACATTACTCTTAGAATTCATCCAATCTTCCAGGCCAAAATGTTCGCTCTCACCCTCAGTGATAAAATAAGTGGTCATGTAATTTTGAAAATAAGATTGAATACAGGTCGCAAATTTTTTATCTTTAATATCAAACAATTCCGAAAAAAGAACGGGCGACCATTTCTCATCAAGTTTTACGACCGTCTTCGTTTTGTTTTCCAAAATTTTAGAAAAGGATTGAATTTGATTTTTAATTCGGCTGGCGTTCGCCTTATTGGTCATGACCGTTTGTTTTAAATTTTCTAACTTCTGGGAAGATTTTTTCCAATCGGCCTCATTCTTTTCCAGCTCTTCTTCTGTTTTCGCAAGTTGTTGCTCTTGCTCCTTAAGCGCATCTCGCTTCTGCTCACTTTCTTCATTAAATAAGGAATAAGTATTTTCTAATTGATCCATTTCCTCGGACGTTTCTTGAAGTTGGCGAAAAACGTCATCGAGTTTATGTTGATTAATTTCTTTTTGTTGGTTTAGTTTTTGCTCGGCCTGACTTGCCTCTAATTTTTCGGTTTGCAAAGAATTGACGTCATCCATCAGGGTTTGATAATTTTCGTCCAGAACTTGAAGTCGCTCATTCCAGCTGCTCTCGTCAATGGAATCGGGATCTAAATTTTCTAATTCCTCTAAATGTTTTTTAACTTCGCTAAGCACATTTCCGCGAGATTCTTCATCGCTTCTCAGATCGGTGAGGTCACGAGTGAGTTGTTCAATCTGAAATTGGCCTTGCTTAATTAAATCCCTGAGCGATTTACTACGCTCTTCCATTTTGACAAGATCTTTGGCCTGCTCGTTGTACTGAAGTTGGAAGGCATCCACTTTTTCAATTTTTTCAACTTTAGAATTTTTTAGTTCTTGAAGCTTTAAATCCACTTCGCTGTACTGGGCACTGAGCTCCGCTAATGAAATTTCCGCGTCGTTTAATTTTTCTTGAGCGTTGGCAATTTTTTCTAGGTAATCAAATTCTTTGTTATACAAAAAACTCATTTCTGTTTTATTAATTTTATCTTGCAAATTGCGGGCCTTTGTCGCCTTGGCCGCCTGCTCTGAGAGAGATTGCAAATATTTGTGAATTTCTTTTTTTAAATCTTGAATGCGAGCTAAATTAGTTTGAGTGAGTTCGATCTTTCTTAAGGATTCTTTGCGGCGCACTTTAAATTTAGTGATTCCAGCGACCTCATCGATCATGCTTCTTCGGTCTTCTGGTTTTGCTTTCACTAAACGATCAATTTCCCCTTGGGCAATAATGGAATAGGATTTTGCTCCGGCCCCGGTATCCATAAAAACTTCTTGGATATCTTTTAGGCGCGCAGGAATTCCGTTGATGCGGTACTCTGTTTCGCCGTCGCGGTAGAGTTTTCTCGTAAGTTCTATTTGCGATGGCTGCAGAACTTTGTTGTTGATGTGAATGTGCTTGAGGTTGGTGTTGTGCAAAACGAGGGTCACCTCGGCAAAGCTCGCCGCGTGATACTTGGTGGTTCCTGAAAAAATCAAGTCGCTCATCTTATCGCCGCGAAGGTGCTTGGCGGATTGCTCGCCCATGACCCAAAAAAGGGCATCTACGATGTTGGACTTTCCGCAGCCGTTGGGGCCTACGATGCCGGTGATTCCTTCGTTAAAAGCGATAGTCGTTCTGTCTCGGAAAGATTTAAATCCCTGGACGTGGATGCGATCCAACTTCATGGAGGGTGCTCCCTTTAAGAAATAGCGGGTGGAATATGGGTTCAAGAAACTTACATTTAGTATCTAACATGCACAAGTGGATTGTCTATTATTACCCCCTGGAGTACTCCGGAAATTGTAAAAGGTGAAGATTGGCCCATTCTGCGAGTAAGGCAAATCTAGACCGCAGTCTAAATTTGTCCGAGGCATAGATTTTTTACTTTTTAAATTCAAAGCTATTATTTCTTAAGTGAAATTAAACTTAACCTAAGATAGACAGAAGGCTTGAAAGCGATAGTTAAATACCCAGTGTAACTTTTGAAACTAAAGTCACTAGGGGATAACATCTTTTGCGATCTTTGAAAAAGTAGTTGAAAAAACTACTGTTGGCGCCTTTTCGACAGTTACGTCAGGAAGATAACTAGCCAATCCAACTAAGTTAAATGATTTTCCATGATCATTGGTGCAATATAAAGGACCACCAGAATCTCCGTGCCCGATACCTTTCAAAGGCACAACGATCTCACTTAATCCAAAAACTTGTTCTAAAATTTGTTTATGTTGATTTTTTTTAGCTTCGTCGAAAATCAATGATGTCCAAGGAACTTGATTTTTGATTTCATTTAGTTCAAAAGGAATTTTCTTTGCTATTGACCGACCAAATCCTTCAAATAAGCAACCACTAGATTCATTATCTGTTCCACTTGATAGCAGTTGTTTAAATTCATCCTCTGATTTAACAATATTAACTGTTGGAAATTGAACCTGAAATGTTACTAAAAGTTCGTCATCTTCTACTTTCATCCATTTTCCATTTAATTTAAGCCTTACCATGTCCCCTGCAAAGATCTTGAGGAACCGAAAATCTTTATATTCATTTCCACTCTCTTCAATTTTGAAGGTCACTTTATTATCTTTCAAGGAAAGATCAAATTTATCTATCGAGGGGTTAAATTTTTCAAAATTTTTTCTTGATTCGCTAAATATATAAACGTATTTAAAATCACAATTTTCCGGCGATGCAATTAATTCATCTGAACTGCAAAGTCCCCTTTCATGATATTGTGTGTAACCACATAGCAAAGATAAAGGTTTTTTAGAAATTGTTTTATATCCATCTAAAGTTAGTTTCTCTTCTCGAAGACAATGAAATCCAGTCAATACGGTGCTCTCATTTATTGCGACTGCTGAACAATTATCATAGAACCTATTAGTTACGATCTTACCATTTTCATTTTTCTCAACATTGTGTTCAATAATAAGTTTACAAGAATTGTCTAAGAAATGAGAGGCCATGGAGTAAAAAGAATTTAAAGATATAAATGACATCAATATACTAAATACAATTTTCATACACATGCTCCAAGATTTTTATTTTGTACTATCATACTTCACGTCCTGATAATTGCTATCTTGTGGAAACTAATTTCACAGGTGTCAAAGAAGGGCATTTCAAGCAACCGATCTTTGATCACAGGTTCTTTATTAATTATGCAACAAAACAAATGTTGAATTCCCAGGTAGAAATAATTTCAAAAATGAAGCGGGACTTGCATTGAAAAATTCATAGAGTCGTGTCTACATTTGAGGCAGAAAGCAAGAAATCTTAAATAAAAGTTCTAATGTTCCATCATAGGGGAACGCATCTCCAAATAAATTTCCCGCGGCATCAACTTCTTTTGCTTGCTTATCTTTGTAAGCTAAATTATTTTTCCAAAGAGAAAATTCGTGAGGCCTTAATTTATCTTCAACTGCATCCGGATGACCCATAAGGCACTTACAAGCACCGTTTAGTTTAAATTTTGTGGCTTCGTAATTATTCATTTTAAGTAACTACCTAGGTCCCTCGTAAATTTCGCCACTCTACGGACTCCTTTTTCTGCGGCTTGCCAGGAGCAAGCCTCGAAACGTCGTCCTAGTCGTGACGAAATTTCCAGAGGGCCTTAGGTAGTTACAAAACCACGTAGGT
>JARXAH010000090.1 GCA_029865945.1 Bacteriovoracaceae bacterium
AGTATTGTTTTAGATCTACATCTGAATAAGTCTTATTAGTAGATGTGGAATTCATCAGCGATTTCGCTTCATCGGCGGTTGACATTGATCCTGCTGCATTTTTTTCATCCTTTGAATCTGGTGCTTGGGCCAAAGCACTTAAGGACAGTAAGCTTGCAAATGTAATTGAGTAAATATTCATCCCCAAAAAATTTTTAGATTGAGTTAAGATGTTCTTCATAAAAGTCCCCTTATTAATAATTTGTTAAATTTGAAAATAAATTCAACTTGAATTGTGTAATGGCTATGTTGCAATTGATGGGCCAACTGATGGGTGAACTGAAAACAGACTTTTCTGGGATTATTTTGTTGTAACGTACAAATAATCCTCAGGGCCGAGTTCAAAAAAATCTCATCAAACAGATCAAATGTGATTTTCAGGAAGATGCTTACTGGCACATCAATTGCAAACAGATAATTTGTCATGAATTTTTTCATCAACGGAGTTTCGAATGCCAATAACAAAAAATGATTTTATCAGTGAAGAAAATTTTACAAGACTAATGTCTTTTGTACCCTCTCGACCAGAAGACGATAGTCCAGGAGATTCGGAAAAAGATGCTGGTGCTGAATTTATGATGGGAATGAGTTACGAGTCACAAGACACAACTGGAGATGATAGCGAAGATAAAAACACTTCCCACAGAATCCCAGAAAAAGTCACTACCCAAAAAAGTCGACTTATCGAAAAATCCATGATCATGAATTCCGTGCTACCATCAGCCGCCATAGAACTACCCAGTGAGACTTGAAAATAAATTCTTATGGTTCTTTCCCCTTTTATTTTTTTTTATTTTGCCAAGCGTTCACTCTCATAATAGTTCAATATTTGAAACGTCCCCGTTGAGTAAATTTACCTATTATATGCCCATTTATGTAGTGGGTGGGGATGAGGATCTAAAATTACAATTTAGTAGTAAATACCGGTTAGCTCAAAACCTAAATATTTATTTAGCGTACACACAAACTATGTTTTGGTCGATTTATGAAGCGTCTAAGCCTTTCAAAGATATCACTTATGCTCCAGAAATTTTTTATCGCTTTTGGGACCGAGAAAATGTTTTCCTTAAATCTATTGATGCTGGCTATTTGCACAATTCTAATGGAAAAAAAGAAAAAGACTCACGCTCCTTTGATCGATTTTTTTTAAAATTTAATCAAGCTAGTACTATTGGAAGAAATGTGTTGTATAGTGAACTTAGGATTTATCAGCTGGCCAATAAGGATCCCGAAAATACTAACATCGATAAATATTTCGGATTTTGGGACCTGCAACTACGCTTAACTAATCTCATCACTTTTAGCAACAAAAGTGTAGATCTTGAACTTAAAATTTTTGCTGGATCAAAAATTGTAGATTTCGATCAAGGCGGAAAAATTCTGGGAATCATTTATCGTCTTGGGAGTAAGAACTTTAATCCGGCCCTCTACTTACAATATTACTCCGGTTATGCGGAAAGCTTACTAACTTATCAAGAAAAAAGTGAAGAACTTCGCTTCGGTATTATATTGTCCGCTCTCTAAATTACTAAAAAAATGGGGCCTTATTAACACTGATGAAACCAACAGGCCTTATGCAGATTTTTTAAGTTTACTCAGACGCTCAACGTCCTCCATCACTGATGATGTCATTCGCGAAGAAATATTTAGCCCTGAGCGCTTAGAATCCTATGCCACATTTTTGGCCAGTGAATTTAAAATTAGTCGTAAACGAATGCGTGGCCATTCACTTCTCAAAGAGTTAAAAAAAAATGGCAAACAACTACTTTCTACGTACCTTGATTTAGTCAACATCATTCACCAAAAACTTTCTGTATCTCCGGCCGCAGAGTGGTTTGTTGATAATTTTCCGATCATTGAAGAGCAGCTAAAAAGTATTCAACGTGATTTGCCCCCCAACTACTATTTAGAATTACCCAAACTGATTAACGGTGAGCTCCAAGGTTACCCGCGAGTCTATGCCATGTCTCTTGCCTTGATTGCTCATACAGATGGCCGTATCGATCCTGAAACGTTAAAAAAATTCTTGACCTCGTTTCAATTGGTATCTCCTCTTACTATTGGCGAACTTTGGGCGTTTGCTATCACTCTTCGCATTTCACTGATTGATCATTTAAAACCCTTATCCATTTTGATAGTGAGTGCTCGCAATCAACGGGCAAAGGCCGATTTGCTGGCCGATAAGTTGCTTAATCTTATCTCCCTTCAATTTTGGAATGAAGAAAAAATTATCGCTTTTTTAAAAGATGAACTAGGCGTTCCACAAAAATTTGATCGAGCATTTATTGTTCAATTGTGCCAACGGCTGCGGGATCAAGAAATGGATGTTTGGCCTGCCTTTCACTGGTTAGAGATGCAGTTGCAAATTTTGGGAACCAATACCATTCAAGTCGTACAATTTGAACATCACCGCCAAGCAGCGGCGCAAGTTACGATTGGCAATATAATTTCTAGTATGCGTTTACTTTCCACCATGGATTGGAAATTTTTTTTTGAACAGCTAAGTGTTACTGAAACCATTCTCCAGCAAGATCCATCGGAAGATTACTCTAAGATGGATTTTGCCACTCGTGATAGTTACCGGCATGTCATCGAACAATTATCAAGACAAAGTAAATTCAACGAAAGCGAAGTTGCTTTCAAATTAATTACTAATTGCAAGGAAAATTTGGCCAACCAAGATACCCAACTTAAAAGACATATTGGTTATTATTTAATTGGTGAGGGGAGAGATGAATTTGAAAAAACTTTGCATTACCAACCCCACCCTAGAGAATATATTTTAAAAAAAATAAAAAAATACAATACTTTTTTCTACCTGGGATCTATTTTCTTTTTTTGTACACTTGTTTTCATTTTAGTTTCCATGTTTAGTTTCGTTTGGTTTGCGATTTGTCTGTTGATTCCAGTTAGTGAATTTGTCATCTCACTGATGAATTCCTTAATCCATAAGCACTATACCCCAAGGCCATTGCCAAAGATGAACTTGACTTTAGGTGTGGAAGAAATTTATCGCACCATGGTAGTGGTTCCTACTCTTTTCACCAATGAAACCACTGTTAATGAATTGCTAGAGCATTTAGAAGTTCACTATTTGGGAAATGCTGATCCAGATATTTACTTTGCACTTCTTGGCGATTATGCGGATGCGCAATCAGAGCATACAGATTCTGATAGAATTTTAAGATGCCAAGCGCAACAAGGTATAGATGAACTCAATCGTCGCTATCCCTCACCGATGCCTAGATTTTCCTTATTTTTAAGACGAAGAATGTACAATGAAAGGGATAAAATCTGGATGGGTTTTGAGCGAAAACGAGGAAAATTAGAAGAGTTCAATCATTTGATCAGAGGTTCCAAAGGTACCAGTTTTTTACAAACCCCTATTCCTGATTCTTTTTTAAAAACCATTAAGTATGTTCTTACCCTAGATTCAGATACTCAACTTCCTAGAGAATCGGCCCGTCGATTAATTGAAACCATGGCGCATCCACTCAACCGCCCACAATTTTGTGAATCGAACAATCGTGTGATAAGTGGGTACGGAATTTTACAGCCGCGCGTAAGTGTTTCCCTTGTTAGTGCTGGTCGTTCAAGATTTGCAAAAATTTTTTCTGGCCAGGTAGGACTCGACCCCTATACCACTGCCGTTTCAGATTTGTATCAAGATTTTTTCTCCGAAGGAAGTTACACGGGAAAAGGTATTTATGATGTCGATATCTTTGAAAAATCTCTTAAAGGCCGTGTCCCTTGCAATTCAGTTTTAAGTCATGATTTATTTGAAGGATCTTTCGCTCGCGCCGCCCTTGTGACTGACGTGGAACTCTTTGACGATTACCCTAGTAATTATGAAACATTTTCAAAGCGGCAACACCGATGGACGAGAGGAGATTGGCAAATATCTCCTTGGATTTTACCCACTGTTCCTTGCGCTCAAACTCACAACAAAATGAAAAATGATCTCTCCCTTATTGCGAGATGGAAAATTTTTGATAATTTAAGACGAAGCTTAGTCATTCCCTCACTTTTGCTTAATTTTATTGTGATTTGGCTCTTTCTTCCAGATTCCATGACCATTTTTGCTTTCGCTTCAATCTTGATGCTAATTTTATTTCCTCTCTTTTCACCTCTTTTGATTTTTAATTTTAAAAATTTTAGTCAGGACTTTGGTGATCGTCTTTATTCCGGACTTTATATGATCATCTTTTTAGTTGATCAGTCCTTGGTTCAAATTGACGCCATTGTCCGCACCCTCTTTCGCCAATTCGTTTCAAAAAAGAAACTATTAGAATGGGTCACCTTTGCCCAAGAATCTAACAAGAAGCTGCAAAAATTATCTGCGCCAAAAGTAGTATTATCTTACCTTTTAGGGAGTCCACTCGTTTCATTCCTATTGGCGATTGTCATTTATTTTTTTCATCAAAATTCTTTAAAAATAGCGTCCCCTTTTCTCTTCCTGTGGATCATGACTCCATACATAAAAATTTGGCTTAATCAAAAACTGATTGTGAAATTGAGGCCTCTAGGTGCCGCACAAAAGAAAATTTATCATCACTACATGTTTATCACCTGGAATTACTTTGAACATTTTGTGACAAAAGACAATCATTGGCTGGCGCCCGATAATTTCCAAGAAGATCCTGATCCTATTATTGCCCACCGAACATCACCTACTAATATCGGGCTGCAGTTGCTCGCCACCATCTCTGCTTATGATTTTAAATTTATCACAGGGCCCGATCTTATCGATCGTTTAGAAAAAGTTTTTGACACACTTAAAGAGCTACCAAAACTCAAAGGACATCTTTATAATTGGTACGATACAAAAACATTGACTCCCCTCAATCCCCTCTATATTTCTACCGTCGATAGTGGAAATTTCGCAGGACACTTAATTGCTGTTAAACAATCCTGCTTAGAAATTTCTTATGATAGTTCTTATCATAGTGAAGATTCTAGGCGTTGGATTTCTATTGCTAAGCAATGTGATCAATTAATTCAAGAAATGGATTTTCGCTTTCTCTATCATCCGATAAGAAAACTTTTTTCTATCGGTTTCAATATTAGCGAAAATAAATGTGATCTTTCTTTTTATGATCTACTGGCATCCGAATCACGGCTCACAAGTTTTATTGCGATTGCGAAAGGTGATGTTCCTCAAGAACATTGGTTTCATTTAGGCCGTTCTATGGCACCAGTTTCACATGGCAGGGCCCTTATTGCATGGACGGCCACCATGTTTGAATACTTAATGCCTTTACTCGTCATGCGAAGATTTTCACAAACAATCTTAGATGAAACTTACCGATCAGTAGTGGACAAACAAAAAGAATATGGAAAGCAAAATCATGTTCCCTGGGGAATTTCGGAATCGGGATATAACGCACGAGATCTCAATCTCAATTATCAATACGGCCCCTTTGGAATTCCTGGGCTTGGGTTAAAGCGCGGCCTTAGTCATGATTTAGTAATTGCACCTTATGCCACCATGCTCGCTGCTCCCATTGATCCTTGGGGAGCGCTAGAAAATTTAGAAATATTAGAAAAGTTGGGAATGCTTGGAAAATATGGATTTTATGAAGCGATTGATTATACCAAAGATCGTCTTCCTAAAAACCAAACGAGTGAGATCATAAAATCTTTCATGGCCCATCATCAGGGTATGAGTATGGTTTCGATCAATAATTTATTGCATCCACAAACTATGCAAAAGAGATTTCACAATGATGCCATGGTTCAGTCCACTGAACTTTTATTGCAAGAAAGAATTCCAAAAAGTATCAAAAGTGAAATCACAACACCACGTTTAGAAGAAATTCACTTTGAATATCGCCATCCTGTATCCAGTAATCCCAATCAGCGAATCTATCATGATCTCAATCTCTCCACTCCCAGGACGCAAATTCTATCCAATGGTTACTATATGGCGATGATTACTTCCGCCGGTTCTGGTTACTCGCTTTGTGGCCCGCTCAGTATGGGACGATGGAGAGAAGACCCTACGAGGGATCACTGGGGCCATTTTTTTTATATTCGTAACCGCAAACAAGGAACTTTTTGGTCTGCAGGTTTTCAGCCCACAGTGGCCATTCCTGACGAATATGAATGTATTTTTGCAGAAGATAAAGTGGAATTTATTCGGCGTGATGGAAATATTTCCACTCACACTGAAATTTTAGTTTCGCCGGAAGATAATGTGGAATTAAGAAGAATTTCGCTCACCAATCACTCCCTTCATGATTGTGAACTGGACGTTACTAGTTTTATGGAAGTTACGTTGACGCGTCCTAAAGACGACGCTGCTCACCCGGCCTTTAGTAATCTGTTTGTGGAAACGCAGTATGTGGAAAAAGAAAAGGCGTTACTCGCGACCAGGCGAAAACGTTCCAAGGATGAAACACAAGTTTGGGCGTTCCATGTTTTAGTAGCAGATAGTGAAAATCAAACGATCGGATCCACACAGTATGAAACTAACCGCAATCATTTTATTGGCCGAGGTCATAGTCCAAAAAATCCGATTGCCATTTGTGAAGATTGCCCTCTCACAAGTTCAGTCGGCGCTGTGCTCGATCCTATATTTTCGCTTAGATCATCAGTAAGAATTGCACCTGGACAGACAGCGCGCTTTCTTTATACGACTGGCATGGTGGCCACCAAAGATGATGCTTTGCGCTTAATTGACAAGTATCACGACATGCCTATTTTTGCGCGCGAATCTGATATTGCTTGGACAAAAATGCAAGTACAACTTCGTCACTTAAATATTTCCATGAATAAATCCCACACCTTTCAAAGACTTGCTGGCCGAGTTATTTTTTCTGATTCCTCCCTTCGTCCTCCTTCACACTTGCTCGCTCTTAATACTCGCGCCCAATCGGGACTTTGGGCCTACGGAATTAGTGGAGATCTTCCTATCATCTTAATGATTATTAGTGATGAAAAAGATATGAGTATGGTGCGCGAACTTTTACACGCCCATGAATATTTACGACTTAAGGGCCTAAGTATTGATCTCGTGATTCTAAACGATCGCCCTGCCAGTTATTTACAATCGCTTCAAGAAGAATTGCAAAGACAACTTCGGATGAGTGGATCGCAATCCTTGATTGATCTTCCTGGCGGCGTTTACTTGAGACGCTCAGACATTATTCCTGAGGAAGATACCATCTTACTTAAATCGGTAGCTCGCATTGTGCTCAATACGACCAAGGGTACTTTAGATGAACAAATGATGCGCCCTGCGAGATTCGAGGAAAGAGAACGTTTCAAAAATGTAGCAAAAAGAAAACCAAAAAAATCTCCCGTAAATCCACTTGAGCGACCTAAATTGGAATTTGATAATGGAATAGGTGGCTTTAGCGACGATGGGAAGAAGTACACGATTATACTCAGCGAAAATCAATGGACACCCGCCCCTTGGATTAATGTAATCGCCAATGATCAAGATTTTGGGTTTATCATTTCTGAAACAGGATCGGGATACACTTGGTCTTCCAATAGCCGTGAAAATCGACTTACGACTTGGTCAAATGATGCGATCTCTGATCCTAGTAGTGAGGCGATCTATATTAAAGATGAGGATACTAAAGAATATTGGTCCCCAACTCTGCTGCCCTTGAGAGAAAAAGAACCTTACGTCATTGAACACGGAGCAGGATTTTCTAAGTTTAAACATACGAGCCATGAAATTGAACAGGAATTAACGGTCTTTGTGCCGACAGGAAAAAATAGTGCCAGCATTAAAATAGCGCGCCTCAAAATTAAAAATTTAAATCAGCAATTAACGAAAAATCTTTCAGTCACAAATTACGTAGAATGGGTATTAGGATTTCAAAGAAGTACAACCGCACCTACTGTCATCACCGATTATGATCAAGATTCCAAAGTAATCCTTGCACACAATCCCTATAACAACGAATTTGCCAAAAGAATCGCTTTCACCCGCGTTGTTTGTTCTGCAAAAATTAGCTCCCAAACATTTACCTGCGATCGCAAAGAATTTTTCGGACGAAATGGTGGGCCTTCCCAACCAGCTTCTCTTGAATTTGATAATAAAGAACTCTCTCGCCACTTTGGTGCGGGTTATGATCCGTGCTCCGTTCAGCAAGTAAAATTCCAACTTTCTCATTTAGAAGATTGTGAAATTATTTTTCTTTTGGGTGAATGTGAAAACAAAGAAGCTTCGTTAAAACTTGCGAAGCAATATGGATCCATTGATGAAATTGATTTGGCCTGGTTGGAAAATGAACGTTTCTGGAATGAAACGCTAGGTGTTATCCAAGTTAAAACACCCGACCCTTCCCTGGATATTTTACTTAATAGGTGGTCGCTCTACCAAACAATTTCTTGTCGTCTTTGGGCCCGTTCTGCCTTTTATCAATCAGGCGGTGCTTTTGGTTTTCGGGATCAATTGCAAGATGTCATGTCTCTTGTGTATAGCAGGCCTGGGCTGGCGAGATCCCAAATTTTAATATGTGCGTCCAGGCAATTTAGAGAAGGTGATGTGCAACACTGGTGGCATCCGCCTACTGGAAGAGGGGTGCGAACCCGTATTTCAGATGATCTTTTGTGGCTTCCTTATGTGGTCAGTTTTTACGTAAATAAAACAGGTGATACGACTCTTTTAGAGGAAATTGTTCCCTTTCTAGATTCTCCCGAATTAGATGTAGGAGTTGATGACGCCTATCTTAGGCCCCCAACTTCAGCAGAGAGTGCTTCAATTTTGGAACATTGCGCCCGCGCCCTCGATAGGTCAATGAAAGTGGGAACTCATGGAATTCCTCTCATGGGTTCAGGAGACTGGAATGATGGAATGAACCGTGTAGGTCACTCAGGGTTCGGTGAAAGTGTATGGCTAGGATGGTTTTGGCTGGCCATTGGTGAAGAATTCTTGCCTTACTTAAAAGACAAGTCCTCGTTTCAAAGTCGATACGAAAGCTATCAAAAATTTTGCACTGGCGTTAAAACTTCGATCGAAAGCAATGCATGGGACGGTCATTGGTATCTGCGAGCTTTTTTTGATAACGGAAGCTCAATTGGATCCCACCTCAACGAAGAATGCCAAATTGATTCTATCTCCCAGTCGTGGGCCGTTCTTTCAAAGGCCGGTGACCTTACTCGCTCACAAATGGCCATGGATTCAGTCGATAAAAATTTAATCAACCGCGATGACAGACTTATAAAACTCTTTACTCCGCCCTTTGACAAAAGTTTAAGTGATCCAGGTTACATCAAAGGATATGTTCCAGGCGTTCGTGAAAACGGCGGCCAATATACCCACGCCGCCATCTGGACACTCATGGCCTTTGCCAAACTTGGAGACCATAAGAGGTCACATGATTTGTTTCAATTATTAAACCCTATCAATCATGCGGACACAAAAATAAAAATGGAAAAATACAAAGTTGAGCCTTATGTCATGGCCGCAGATGTCTATGGCCTAGATCCCTACTTAGGCAGGGGTGGATGGACTTGGTATACGGGTTCAGCAAGTTTAATGTACCGAGCAGGGCTTGAATATATTTTAGGTTTTCAATTAAGTGGTGACTCTCTCACCATTGAACCTTGTATTCCAACAAGCTGGAAAGAATTTGAAATTACTTATCTATGGAAACAAACTAAGTACCATATTAAAATTGTTCAAAATCAAAATAAGATGGGACCGAATTCGCTTGTGAGGGGAAGTAGAATTTCACTGATTAACAATGGTGAGGATCACAAGATAATCATTCACATATAAATGTTAATGCATGCCTTCTTTAAATCCTTCCACAAATTTAGAAGCAACGGATGGTAAATTTAAGCTGATAACTTCACTGCTATCGGTGGCCGGCAAAGTTTGTGGCGTGCTGATTTTTCTAAATAAAAAATTTAACAAGATAAAGCCAATCAAAATAATAGACGACAAAACTGATACCTCTATCAAGATGGCCTGATCAAACTGCGCAATCCATCCATGAAAAACATTTGATAGTTGTAGAAAAGAAAGTGAAATTAAAAAGATGATTAAAACGGATCCAAAAAAATTTCTTGCACGAAATGGAGTACTTAAGGATTGTTGAGTTTGTCTTAAAGTTATCAAAGAAAGAATCCATGGTAGATATCGGTTGAATCTCATTAGTTGCTGCCTTAGTTTGTTTTTTGAAAAATTAAAAAAGGCGGAGATGATCGGTGGATCATCTTCGCCCACAGAGTTCTTACTTATTATTTCGCATGATCATAGTGATCAAACTTCCAGCAACTGCTCCTGCTGCGGCCGCTATTGCAATTCCGGTGGCTGGGTTCTCACGAACATATGCACGTCCAGAGTTCATCTGATCTGATGCCATGCTGACAACGTCATTGGCCATTGCACCAATTTTTTTTCCCGCGTTGTGTGACATAGATTCTAAGTCTTCAACAAAATTTTTAGGTTTAATTGAATTTTCATTTAATAAGTTGGCCATAGTATCTCCTTGGTTAGAACATTTCGTTGTAAATAAAAATTTTATTCACTATTTCTTCATAGATGCTTTTAGTCCGCTAACAGCTTCATCTTTTTTCGTTTCAAATTTTGCTATGATCTCCGTCACCTTTTTACGGTAGGTATCTTGAGCTTCTCCGTATTTTTGCTGGATGAGTCCACTGATGGCACGAATGTCTCCTTTGGTTTTATCCAACTCGGAATCCGTAAGCTTGCCCCACGCTTTTTGCAAATCACCTCTAATTTCTAACCATTTTCCTTCAACCGTGTTCTGATTCAATGCCATAACGTCTCCTTAAGAATGTAACTACTGACTTTTTAACGGCCACGTTACTTGGTTTACACACTGACTTATGTGAGTTACTTCTAGATCTTGCAAACTTAATGCCAGTAAAAAATACAATTAAAAAAGGAATAAGAGATTTTATTGAACGCGATTGAGAGTATATTTTGAACCTGAACAAATTCATGCTACGAGATCCAACAACAAAGGAAACTCTATGAACTCAATGGAAAGATCGGGAAATCAAAAATATGTTCTCATCGTGGTTGATGACGATCTCGATATTCAATCCCAAGTAATGTCTTATTTCTCACCTGATAAATTTGAAGTAATTTGCTTTTCAAGCGCTCAGGATGCCATTGATTCATGTACTGAAAAGAAAAAAGAGTGGGACGTTTTACTTACTAACTTCCATTTCCCCACGATGACTGGCGTAGATTTCACAATTGAAATACAAAAAATTCTTCCTGATTTACCTATTATCTTACTCTCGCCGCTAGATGCCACAGATATAGCAGTACTAGCAATTCAAAAAGGTGCTTACGATTTCATTGTAAAACCCATTCACAGTACTCAGCTGCAAATTGCTGTGGAGAGGGCACTGCAACTTAAATTTTTAAAAGAAGATCTCTTTGAATTAAAATCAAAAGTAAAAATCTCTCCCATTACTTATGGTAAAATCATAGGAAGAAGTCCGCAGTTTATAAAAGTTCTCGATCTTGCGCGTCGAGTAGCAACGAGTAATGCCAATGTTTTTATTTCAGGAGAAAGCGGAACCGGTAAAGAAGTATTAGTAAAATTTATCCATGATGAAAGTTTAGTTAAAAACGGCCCGTTCATTGCCATTAATTGTTCAGCCATCCCAGAGAGCTTACTGGAATCAGAACTTTTTGGTCACGCAAAAGGGGCCTTTTCGGGCGCCATAGCGCTAAAAATTGGTCTTTTTGAAGAAGCTCAAAACGGAACCTTATTTTTAGATGAAATTGGAGATTTAAGTTTATCATTGCAGGCCAAACTTCTTAGGGTGCTACAAGAAAGAATAATTAGAAGAGTTGGTGAAAATCATGTTCGAAAAATTAATTGTCGTATCATTACTGCAACCCACAAAGATTTATTAGTCGAAATTGCGGAAAAAAGGTTTCGTGAAGATGTATTTTTCAGGCTCAATGTTATACCAATTACCATACCTCCCTTAAGAGAACGCATTGAAGATATTGTGCCATTGGCCGAAGCTTTCTTAAGAAAGTATGCTATCCAAAATAATTCACTCGCTAAAACATTTTCTAAAGAGGTCTTAAATTATATTTTGCATAATCCCTGGCGAGGCAATGTCAGAGAGCTAGAAAATGCAGTTGAGAGGGCAGTTATATTAAGTAACGTAGCTCAGATTTCACTAGAAAATTTTTTGCCACAAAACTACAGGGAAGTTGAAATAGTTAAACAAGAGTTGCCGAATTCAAATCTAAATTTGAAATTAAATGAAAACGAAGACGAAAATGTATTTCAGATTAAATACCTCGATCAGCTGCCTACACTAGATGACGTTATCCAAAAATTTATCGAGTTTGCCGTTTGCAAAAATGGAGGGGCAAAAGATAAAACCGCCAAAGACATAGGAATTGATCGAAAAACCCTTTATAAACGCTTCAAAAATGATATTTTAAATTTAACTGAATCTCTACATTAAATACAAAGATTCTTAAGAACTGATTTTCATATAATATTGTTCTATAATCTTATTTAATTTTTCTTTTAATTGAGAAATGCTCCCCTGTATCTGTACTGCTCCTAAGTCCACTGCCTCCTTAGGCATCCCATAGACTACAGAAGAATTTTCATCTTGCGCCATTGTCACTGACTTCTCTGATCTGGCAACTTCTAGAAGTCCTTTTGCTCCGTCTTTTCCCATTCCTGTAAGAATAATCGATGTTGATGCAATCCCCTCTTTAGCAATCGATGAGAAAAGGTAATCTATCGATGGCCTTATGTTATGAACGGCAGGTGCGGAAACATAATGCATAATGATGGAATCTTTTGATCTTTGCAAAGTCAGATGCAGATCTTTTTGTGCAAGATAGAGGGTATTGGGTTTAAGAATTTCGCCCTCTTCATCATTTGATAAATCAAGTCCAAGGGTCTCAGATAAGTATTTGGCAAAGTAGCTCGTAAAGTAGGGTGCCATATGCTGAACAATTACTATCGGTGGTGTCGGCCTTCTAATATCTTTAAGTAAATCAAAAATTGCCTCTGGGCCACCGGTGCTTGCCCCAATGGCAATGACTTCACTATAAAAAAACTGAGGGTTGATTTTTTTAAATTTATAAAATGAAATATCTTTTTTCATTTGAACATGATTATTCTTGGTTTGTGTTAACTGAGTAACTGTGGAAACGAATAAATCTAAACGCTTGTAAACTAAATCTTTAATGAAATATTCTTGTGCTCCTTTTACTAAAAGTCCCATCATGGATTTAATTTCATCCGGAGAAGAAGATGAAGAAATAACAACTGGAATTTTGTGACCTCTTGTGCGAAATTTATTTAGCCATTCCACTCCATTCTCGCCCGGCATTTCAATATCAAGAACAATTAGGTCAATTTTACCTTGATGAACTTCCCATTGATGTGTTGCTTCTTCTGCACTAGATGCTTCAATCACTTCAAAATTATTTTTTTGTAAAATGGCCTTTAATGGCATTCTTGCTACGATCACATCATCAACCAGTAAAATTCGTTTTCTATTTGCAGTAAATGAAATAGCGGAAGTGCTATCGTTTTCCTTACTGATTTTAGTTGATGTTAATATTTTTTTAAAACAATTATTACCAATATTTTGTAAATGACAATTTCCCAATGTGTATTCACGGTAATCTTGAAAAGATTCACTGTGACCTAATATCAATATTCCATTAGTTTTCAAAGATTTAAGAAAGTAATTTATAATTTTTTTTACTTTTTCTTGATCAAAATAAATCAAAAGATTTCTGCAAGAGATGACATCAAATTGCTTTTGCTCACCAAGTATTGAAATATCATTAATTATAAAATGACAGTTATCTTTTATTTTGGCATCGATCGCCAGCAGCGATTTCTCAGAATCGACTACATCATGTAAATAAGAATGAAACTTTTTGGGAATCTCATCGTTGATCGCTTTCTCATAAATTCCAATTTGAGCTTTCTCGATGGAGATGGGGTCAATATCTGATCCTAGAATGTAAAATGGAATTTCTTTTAGTTCTAATAGAAACCCATAGGAATAAACTTCTTCACCAGTTGAACAACCAGGAACCCAAATCGAAAGTGGTGAATGATGGTGAAATATATTTTTGGCATCATTTTGATTTAAGAACTCAGACAACGTTTCAAAATGAGGTGCCTCACGAAACCAATGAGTTGTATGAATAGTTATGGCCGATAAAAATGCCTTGTACTCGTTTTCATTAGTATTAACTATTCTTAAATACTGTGTAAGTGATGAAATTTTTAGCCGTTGCATTTGCTGAGCAACGTTCATCCATAATATTTCTTTCCTATAACTCCCCTGCTGATTTGTACCTGTAAGTTTCTCAATTAGATCATAGAGAAAATTGATTTCACTTTCTGTTAAATTCGTTTTCATTTTAAATCCTTGAATTCCCAATTTTTAAGTTCAAGAATTAAAATTCTAATCTGGGCCCATACATCTTGGAACTGAGTAACAACTTCTGACCATGGTGATGATTGCTTGCATAACTTATCAAGACTGCTTAACTTTTGTGCTAAAGAGTCGCATCCAAAAGTGAGAACTGCACCTTTTAATGCATGACTTGTTTTACCAAGAACCATCATATCTTTGTTCTTATATGATTTTTCCCAAGGAGTGAGCAAGTCAGGCAAAGTTTCAGCAAATGACCTCAGGGCCTCATCTACAAGAATTTCATCGCCACTAAATATTTCAAGCAACTTATCTTTACTAAAAAATTTAGGTTTTGTGTTTAAATCATCTGACATGAGATTTCAACTGGTTCATTTTTTTTGGATTTTCTGAAAATTCTAAATTTTCAGGATTTTCGATATCATATTTAGAAATGAGGGATTCAAGTTCCTTCATTTTTATGGGTTTTGGTAGAATTTCAGATACACCGCTGGCCATAAAATTTTGAACGTCCTCAGGATTAAATTCCTCCGCGGAGCATAGAATAATTTTTGATTTAACGCCAAGATCCAGTTTTTTTATAAATTCTATACCTGAAAGTTCTGGCATATTAAAATCAACAAATATCAATCCATAATTATTACTATCATCATTTTTTTGTAAGTGACTTAGTGCTAAAAGAGGAGATGAAAAAATATCAACTTCAAAATTCAATTTTTTTAAAAAATTTTTTAAAACAATTTGATTTATTTCGACATCTTCAACCACTATTGCTCGTCTCTTTAGTTTACTAGTGGCCATTGATGTCAAAAATATTCCCTCAACTGGATTTTCTAGTTTTACATTGATAGGCATGATTATTTCAAATCTACTACCTTTATTAACCTCACTGGAAACAAGGAGTCTTCCCTTCATTAAATGAACTAAATCTTGACAGATACACAGTCCAAGTCCAGTTCCCAATTCATTTAGCTTGTGATTATTTAACCTTCCTTGGTAGTAAGGGGTAAATAAACTAGAAACTGTCTCTTGATTCATTCCAATACCTGTATCTTCGACTATAATTTTTAAGCTATTTTCCTTACTTAAATCTTTCTCTAGTTCTATAGACATGGAAATTCCACCATGAGTAGTAAACTTCAAAGCATTGGATAGTAAGTTTAGAAGCACTTGTTTTAATTTCACTTCATCAAATTTAAATTCTCTTGGAACATCCTTACTAATATTTAGTTTCCAACTAATGTTCTTCTTATTACAAAGAACTTCAAATAAATTAGAAACTTCCTCAATAATTTTATGAAAATTGTTTATTTTTTCTTGCAATTTAAATTTCCCTGATTTAAGTTTTGCAAAATCAAGAATTTCATTAACGATACTTAAGAGTGAATTAGCGGAAGATAATATCATATCATAATAATCAGATACCTTTTTATCTTGATTCGAAAAATTCATTTTTAATACTTCTACAATACCAATAATTCCATTTAACGGCGTTCTGAGTTCATGTCCTATTTTAGCAGTAAACTGTTCTTTTGCTTTTAAGGAGTGCTGTGCAATCAAAAAGTAATAAAATAATAAAGTCATGACTGAATAAATAAAAATTGAAGTAAACATTCCTAAATATAGATATAAATTTCGAATGGAGATGTATTCACTAGCAAAATAATCTACACCTAGCACACCAATTTGTTTTTGGGCCTTATCATACAAGGGAACAAAAGCACTAACCCAAGTACCCCATTTATCAGTGTAGGGTTCCTCTGTAAATGACGGTATCCCTTGATACGCCTGATCAAGCTCTGGCAGCTTTTTTTCATAGACTTCTCCGATCAAAGTTCTAGACTCACTCTCACCTTCATAAATTCCGTTTTTATCATAGTCCGTCTCAGAATCAACGAGAAAACGATTATTTCCTTCGTCATCCAATTTCATTGTATAGATATCATTAATGAAATTATTATTTGAAAGCCATATTTTTTGGATTTCTATTAGTTCCAAATATTTTTTGTCATCATTTTTGGTTTTAAAATTTATGGATTCGTGTCCTAACATTTGAAAGGTTGCAGAAAAAGTAGGCGCATAACCTAAAAGTTTTGCTTTTTCGTTTTTTTTTATAAGAGTCGTGATCTGAACTAATATGAATGATGAAACCAAAGAAAAACCAACAGTAAACAAAACGGATTGCCAAAATTCTTTACGATGATCTGTATATAAGTTGGTTCGTTTGGCAAAAAATAGAAAGACAATGAAGATGAACGCAAAATAAATTACATATCCTTGGGCCTCACTTAAAATTATCGATGTGGCCCAATGATTCAAGAAGCTTCCTTTTGAATTTTAGGTGCAACAAATGTTAACATTTTATTTCTAAGTTCATTGATTCCGCCTTGCAAACAAACGGCGCCTAACTCAACGGCGCGTTTGGGCATTCCATAAACAATAGAACTCATTTCATTTTGCGCCATTGTCAGGGATCGACTGGTTTTAAAAAGTTCTAACATACCATTGGCACCATCTTCTCCCATCCCAGTCATCAATAATGCTAGTGTACGTTTTGAAACATTTTTTGCCACAGAAGAAAAAAGAATATCAATGCTTGGACGATGGCCATTTAATTTAGAGCGATTGAGTTCAGTGCTAGTTTCTAAAATTAATTTACCTTTTATTTCTTTGACAAGAATATGATAGTCTCCAAGAGAAAAATAAATATGGCCTCGTTTTAATTCTTCATTTTTGGTTAAATCTTCTTTAAGATTTGTTCCTCCTAATTTCAAACTCGATTGCTTAGCTAAATGCGTTGCGAACGCAGAAAGAAATTCAGTCGTAATATGTTGAACTACAATGATGGGAGGACAATTAAATGGCATATTCACTAATAACTTGGCCAAGCAATCTGGTCCTCCCGTAGAAGAACCAATCACTATTAATTCAGGTGAAAAATCCTTGAGGCCAAATGGGGCCGATTTCACCATGACAAAAGAATTCTCATCATTAATCTTTTTTTCACAGACAGAAGCTTTAGACGTAGCCAAAGTCAACTTCGATTCTTCTTTCCGCTTTAGTTCATAATTTTGAGCGAGTGAAAAAAAAAGTTCCTTAATTTCTTCACTATGCGTATGCAATTTACTTTTCACTAAATAATCATGCGCTCCTGAAGCTCCTCCTCCGAATATTTTATTGGCCTCTTCTGGCGTAGAATCGCTAACTAAGACGACCGGTATTTTTAAATTCTTGGCCCTTTGCTGTTTTAACCATTCTATTCCGTTCATTCCGGGCAAATTTATATCTAAGGTAATTAATTGGAATTGATCTTGCTCAATTATTTCCGATGCTTCTTCTGCGGATTCACATTCTCGAACATTGAAATTCATTGAGGAGAGAAGAGATTGCATTTTTTTTCGTATGACAAGTGAATCGTCAATGACGAGACATTTAAGTTTCGATACATTATTTGTTATTGTATTTTTTAAAATTTTTCTATTGAGTGTTATTGATTCAACATTTATTTTTTTTTGAAAACAGCCTTTTCCTAAATTATCGAAACGATGTTGAGAACTCAATCCCAGAACATTTTCACTGTGGCCAAGAACCAATAGACCACCTGGTTTTAATCTGTGCGCAAGTGATTCAATAATGGCCTGTGCGTCGGTTGATTTGAAATAGATGAGTACATTTCGGCAGAAAACGATATCAAATGGCCCTGATTCATCATTATCTCGCAAGGCCATTAAATCCTGGGAATAAAACTGACATTTCCCTCTTATTTCCGATTCAAGTGTAAAATAATTTTGTGTTTTGCCCGAACCAACTCGCAAAAAAGGATGATATATTTTTTCAAATAAATCCATATCGGTACGCGGGTAAATGCCTTTTACGGCCATTCGAACTGATGCTGGATCGATATCTGAACCAAAATACTTTATTTTCCAATTTTTTAGATTTTGCTTAATTTTTTGTTCCAAAAATAAAGCAACCGAATAAACTTCCTCCCCTGTTGAACAGGCCGAAGACCAAATTTTAATGTCATGACCATTAAAGGATTTATCTTTTTTAGTACTTCGTTCTTGCTCCAAAAGGTAATTATAAATAAATTCAAAGTGGGGTGATTCCCTAAACCATGAGGTCGTGTGAATAGTGAGTGAGCTTAATAATTCACAATATTCATTATTATCTGTTACTACGTAAGCAAAATACTGCTGCAAATTACTAATATTAAGCTTCTGCATTCTTCTCTGTACATTACTGATGAGAACATCTTTTCGGCAAGCTCCTTCTTGGGAGGAACCAGTTAATTTTTCTGCTAGCGTAAAAATAAATTCAATTTCATCTTTTGTAAAATTTAGCATACTTTTTTAAAACTCTCATCATTTGCATCAATATTAGTTAATTTTTCATCACGAGATTGGGTATCGTTTATTGCAGATACGGAACTCATTACTGAACTTTTTTTAGCTAGGATTTCTCTAGCTAGAGACTCTAAACTATCTTCATTAACACTATGATCATTTACTTGTTTTTTTTGCAATGAAGGTGCAAGTTTTTGAATATTATTTGAATTCACTATTTTTTTAACTTCTGCAGTGCTGGACGAAGAAATATTACCTGTTAAATAATACGTAAAACTGTCAATCAAAGATAAGAATTCATTTGAATCATTTTTTAATTCATCAGTCATACGAAAACATTTTGTTGCGGCCATACTATTTTGTTGTGCCGCTAAGTCCATCTGTTTCATCGCAGAATTTGATTGTTGTATACCAATTTCTTGCTGTTGTGTGGCCTCTTGAATTGATTGAATCTGCTGATTGATGTCTTTTATTCGAGATGCAATATCAGCAAACGATGATTGGGCCAATTGATTGACTTGTGCTCCATCATCAATTCTTGAAACAATGGTATCGATTGTTTCTTTTACTCTAATTTGACAATCTTTTATGAGACTCTCAATTTCTAGAGCAGCTTCACCACTCATTTCAGCAAGATTACCGACTTCCTCAGCGACAACCGCAAATCCTCTTCCTTGTTGTCCTGCCCTCGCCGCTTCGATGGAAGCATTAAAAGATAAAAGTTGGCTTTTGAATACAATGTCATTTATGAGATTTGTCTTTGCACTAATTTCTTCGATGGCCGTTGCAATACTTTGAATTTGATCACTGGCCCTTTGAATGGATTTCATTGTATGTTCCATTCGAAGCATTACCTTAATTCCTTCGTCTGTTTTTTCTTGTGCGACGAGAGATGTCTCTTGAGTCAATTTAATATTTTGACCAGTTTGAGCAATCATGGAACTCATTTCACTTAAGGCGCTCACTGTCTCTTGGATGGCCGCAGCTTGTTCCTGTCCTGAAGCCGCTAATTTTTGACTAGTCATTCTTAATTGATTTTCTGAATCAGAATTTTTACTTCTCACCAATGCAAACTTAGAAGTTAAATCGATGAGAAATTTCGAGACCCTTGTATTAACGAAAATTAAAAAAAGCAAAGAAATAACACTAATGACAAAAATACTAATTTTAAAAGCGAAGGAATCATTATTAATGGGGCCCAATACATCTTCTTTTGGAATCCTCAATGATATTGACCACTTTAATGAATCAATAAATTTATCGCCTTTTAATATACTATTAATGATAAAATCATTATTTTCACTATTTGAATCTCTATTTTTTTCTTTTTTAAAAAGAGAGTTTACGACATTTTTCTTTGGACTCCCATCAAGCATTTGTTTTACGAAGATTTCTTTATTTTCACTTAGTACTAATATTTCTCCCAATTTATGTCCTTTCGAAATCAACTGCTGAGCTCCATTAAAAATTTCATGTTCGATCCATTGTAAATTGGCCCGATTTGTTATTACGCCAATTACTGTGCCTTCAGAATTTTTTACTAGCGCGCTAAAGGAATTACTAGCGCGTTGATCTCCATACATGGCAGAAGTGATATCATCCATACTTGGATCTTCTACTAAAGTGCCAACCATTCCCTTTGTTGCGTCATCAGTGGTGATCCCTTTCATAGATTTTTTAAACCAATTCTCGTTGACAAAATTTTTACTTTTCAAGACATCAATATTTATTTTTTTCCCTTTACTATCTACGGAATTAGATGCAATGAGCTTACCATTAGTATCAACAAATAAAATGGCATCATAAATTCCGTATAAGGTAACATAGGAATTCAAAGTTTTTTCCATTCCCTCTTTATTAGAGGATTGAAAAACTTCATTTAAGCCAAACGCTTGCACATCTCCATAACGCTCGTAGAATTGAGCACTAATGGCATCAACCAGATTTTCTATATGAAGTTGAAAGGAATCAGTTGTTGATTTTTTTAGCTTCTTTTCAAATCCAGAAAATTGATGCCAATTGACTAATGAGAGTACAGACAAGCAGATAAAGCTTGCGAAAATCAGTCGAGATTTAAGTGGAAATGATTTCATAATTTACCTTCTCATTCTTATGCTATTTTTAATTTTTCATCGCAAAGAGATTTAAATAAATCGACAATCGTAATGAGTGAATCTTTATTTTTGGCCACTCCCAATAAATATTCGTGTCCGATTTTTGACTGAACTGGGGGATGGTGATCCACATCTTCTTGTTTTAAGTGAACAACAGAATCGACATAATCTACAATGGCCGCGATCGCCCCTTTATCAGTATCACAAAGAAGCATGGCCGTTTTTTTATCGAACTTTTCTTGGCACCCGAATTTTGATCGCAAATCAACTACTCCGACTATCGCCCCTCTTACATTAATGACACCCACAAAATAATTCACCATATTGGGCATGGGCTTTGGCTGTTGGTATTCAAGAACTTCTCGAACTGTGAGTAGAGGTGCGCCATACTGAACGCCGCCAACATAAAAGACTAAAAATTTATATTGATTAATATCTCGAATTTTCTTTTCACTCACTTCCATGCTACTTAAATTATTCATGCTGATAACTCCTTATCTTCGAATTTAGCGACGTAATTTTTAAGAATGGTATGCATATCAATAATGAGCCCTGGCTCTCCATTTCCTAAAATTGTTCCGCCCATGATTCCTACAAGGCCACTAATATTTTGGTTGAGTGGGCGAACAACAATTTGCTGTTGTCCCAGAACTGCGTCCACAAGAAAAGCAACTTTACCTTGCTGGCGCTTGGCTATTAAAAAAATTCCACTTTCATTATTCTTTTCATTATTCTTAGGGTGATTGGATTCAGAAGAATGCTTCAATATTGAAGCAAGTTTTTGGATTGGTATAACTTGGTCTCTAAGATAGATCATACTTTTATTATTATCAAATTCGCAATCCGCAAGATTAATCACTTCTTCAATCGAATCGACAGGAACTACGTAAAGTTGATCCGTCAATTTGACTATGAGGCCATCAATAATACTGACACTTGTTGGAAGGGAAATATTAAAATTAGATCCACTATTTTCCACACTTTCAATATGAATTTTTCCTCTCAATTCTTCAATGGCCTTAGATACGACGTCCATCCCTACACCTCGACCAGAAACATCAGTAATTTTATCAGCGGTGGAAAATCCAGGAAGTAATATCAATTTTAAAACCTGCTCATCTGACATATTATTGGCATGAGAAATTAATTTTTTTTCGACAGCTTTCGAAATTATTTTTGATCTATTTAATCCTTTCCCATCATCGCTTACTGTTATCACGACACCAGAAGTATCTTGCTTAGCAGAAATTTTTATTGTCCCGTTGGCATCTTTTCCTTTCTGTAATCTTTCCTCATTTTTTTCGATCCCATGATCAATTGCATTTCTTACAATGTGAGTAAGAGGATCTACCATTTTGTCTAAAACTGTTTTATCTAGTTCTACGTCGCTACCTTCTAAAATGACTTTAACTGTTTTATTTAAATTTTGTGAGAGATCTAAAATATTTCGCTCTAACCTTTGAAACAAGGACTGAATAGGCTGCATGCGCAGACCTAAAGCACGGTCATATAGTTCTTTTGTTAACTTTTGCCCAACTTGTAGAGAATTTAAGAAAATTTTATTTTTAATTTTAAGATCACTGTTTAAATGCCACATAATGGATTGATGAATAGATAACTCACCTATACAAGCGGCCAGTTCATCTAGTTTATTTGCTGGAACTCTAATACTTTCTTGATTTGCTGTTTTTGTATTTTTTAGTTTTACAGGTTCGTCAGTTTTTACACTAGTAGCTACTATATCGCTAGAAATTGGTGGTTCACTTATTTTTTTTATCTCCACGACCTTAGAAGATTCGGTGGATTCAGGAGTTTCAGAAAATAAATCTTGTGAAGGAGGAGCACTCATATCTGAATCTAGCACCAACTCAGGTTGTTTATCTTCATTTTCAGTTTTCATAGCACTTTGATATTCAGCAAGGAAAGCACTGGTATCATCGGTATATTCAGTTCCTTCCTTGGTCGCAGTAATCCATTCCATTAAAATTTTTTGTGCCTTTAATAGTAAGGAAATGCATTTAATGGAAGTAGGTACTTTTTCATCTCTTAAAAGTGTGATTCCATCTTCCACTTTGTGTACAAAATTACCAAACTCAACTAGACCAATAGCGCGAGAGCCACCTTTTAAATTATGAGCAATTCGAAATATTTCTTGAAGGAGCTCAATTTTAACTTTTTTAGATAATTCTAAGGCGACGGATTCCCACCTCAGAAGTAAATCAGTGGCCTCATCACAAAAAATAACGCGCATTTCATCTTCAAATTCACCCATATTGCATCCTTACTCAAGGCCAAAAATTAAAAAAACTCAGCTCGCTTGTTCTTCCATTTTGTTACTTATTTCTATAGCTGAATCTTTAAAATGAATCATGGATTCATTAATTAAATAATTTATATTTCTTATCACCGGAAGCATTTCAGAGACCAATTGATAGGTTGTTTCTACGAAACTTTCGATCCCTTCCATGGATTCACGGTATTCATCCACAAATTTTTCCATTTCATTTATGAAAGGACCAAAAACCGAAATAAGAGAATCGGTACGAGAACCTTCAATTTTTCCACCAGTTTTAATTAAGTCAATTCTAGTTAAATGCTGTATTAACGATTTGGATAAACGATTTGTGTTATCAACTAATTTCATAAATGAAGCTTGCTTTTCTTCAGTCTTAGTAAAAAATTTTAAAGTGGCATCAAAAAGATAATTATTTTTACTAAAAAGTTCCCCCATGCTGCTGTAAGTTTCATTTTTTACTGAGGAATGAAGCATTTCTACTTGAATAAAAGCATAATAAATATCAGTGTAGTTGGTTTGCAGTTCCATTTTCATGGAATCGTAGGATTTTTTAAATTCTAAAAATGTTTTTAAAAACTTATGGGAAGTTGCTTGAAAAGTATTGGCAACCACGTATAGTGCTGACCCTTCTCGTGAAAGCTTATTGGCCGTAATACACATGTTGACTGAAAGAACTTCGATCCGGTCACTAATTCTCTCAAAGCTATCAACATTTGATTTACTTAAAAATTCTTCAAATTTGCTAGCTTCCGTATTCTTTATAATTTGCTTAATTGACCTAAATGAGCGCTCTAAGTTCATAATGATTAGATTTTTATTTTGCTCAAAGATTTCATTATTACTTTTTGGTCTTGAAACTGACGGAGACTGTCCTCGTATTTTTATTCTTAAATTTAATTCATCTTTTAGTACAGCGACCATAAATTGATCATAACTATGAATGCCCAAGGACTTTAATTCTTGCATCAAAAATTCACTAGCTTTTTCTACACCTTTATCTTTCTCTACTTCAAGAAGCTTAACATAGATCTGTTCTGCAATAGATTTCAATTTTGATTGAGGTTTAATTCTAATGGAAAAATAGCCACCTTCCTCAATAAACACACAGGCAAGTACCCAGTAGAATTTTCCATTTTTAGATTGATTTTTTACGTAAGCTACAGTCACTTGACGATTTTTGATTCGATTCCATAATAATTTGAATACACATTTAGGCATATCTGGATGCCTTATAATATTGTGAGGTGTACCGATCAGCTCATCTAATGAAAATTCAGAAATTCGTGTAAAGACACTATTTCCCTCTAGAATAATTCCTTTTAAATCAGTTCGAGAGACAAAAATTTCATCATCAAGAAACGCGGCCTCTTCCTGTTGAAAAATTGGATCACTATTAATTTTTTTTGGTACCATATTAACCTCTAGGCCACTTTAGTGTTATTCTTATGGCCATTTAATAACAAGCTAATTGATCCTGTTGCTTCTTTAATTTTGTCGTTGGTATCAATTAAACGATGAATATTTTTTAATGAAGTCTGGGCCGATTGACTGTTATTCTTACTTGCCGAATCAATTTGTTCTATAGCAGCATTCGATTGTAAAATACTTTCAGTCTCTTCATCGCATTTAAGTGAAAGTTCGGAAAAATCATTCTCCACATCAACGACCTTATTAAACATCTCTTTAATTTGATCAGATACATGCGAGGTAATATTTCGGGAGTCATCAATTTTCTTAACGACAGAACCACCCATTGAGGAAACTTTTTCGTTACTTTCTTTTAATAATTGCTGTATGGAATTGGCCGCATTTCCTGAAGTAAGTGCGAGCTTACTAATTTCTTCTGCAACCACTGAAAAACCGCGCCCGTGCTCACCGGCCCTTGCGGCCTCGATAGATGCATTAAAGGAAAGTAACTGAGTTTTAAAAACGATGTCATTGATAATACTAGTTTTAGTATCTATTGTTTTAATCGTACCAATTAATTCTTCAAAATCTTCTAAGATTTTTTGCATCCCATTCATACATTCTATCAGTTCATCAATTTTTAATAGTCCTGCTTGTCCACTCGTCACAATCACTTTTGTTTTCTTAAGAGCTCCTTGAATTTGTGTACTTGTCTCTTCAATGAGTTCTTTCGTTTTATGACTAAGTTTGGAACAAGTGGCCACAGCTTGATTTTGTTCAACACTTGCGGCCGCAATATTTTGAGCACTCAAATGCGATTGCTGACAAACTTCTTCAGATGATTTTACAGCATCATTTAATTTGGCCGAGACTCGGGTAAATAATTTATTTGTTGATGTACTAAGAACAAGTGAAACAATGATGGCTATTAAAGAAATGGCCAATAGCGACCAAAAAATTAGTTGTAAATTCCTTTCCCCGCTATCTGAAGATTCAAAAGCTTCTTTCTCAATGGCGGCCCCCATTTTTTCCATTTGCTCTTCTACGTCTTCAAAAGTTTTTTTGAATTCAACTTTAAGCTCTTCTTTGCTTTTTGCATTATCCATTTCTGCTAACAATGACTTCGAGGACTTAATATATCCTTCAAGAGAAGGCTTTACTTTTTCAATTAATAATTTGGTGTTATCACTCAAAGTTAATGACTCTAACTCAGCAATATACTTCTTAAAGTCGTTACTTTTTTCTTCTAATTCAATTTTCAATTCATTGACACGATCTGCATTTTTAATTTCGTTTTGATACAAGGCCTCCATGACAACCCCTCGCATCCCATCATGCATCATATCTGCGAGTGTTTGATTTTTTAGGGCCGGTAATTTATTTTTACTAACTTCGCTTAGATACTTCATCAATGTTTCTGAGTTCTTATAAGAAAAAGTTCCAAACGAAATAATAAGTAGTACCATCAAAAGTCCAAAAAAGTAAAAACGTTGTCTGAGAGTAAAATTCATTTTTAGTCCTTGCTATGATGCTTTTTTTTCTAAACTAATTAATAATCGATTTAACTTATCATCAATTTGCTCCATTTCCTTTTCAGGAAATCCGTAGCTTTTTTTTAGTTTTTCATAGAATAAACATTGCTTTGCAGTATAAATGAGAATTTCAGAAATGTAGGGCTTGTCGACAATACTATAGGCCATATAATTAAGAGTAGAGAGGGCCTTTTTATCACTCGCATTACCGGTAAGTAAAATGAAAGGGGTAAAATCTTTCGTCTCTCTAAGTATTTTAATAAAATCTAAGCCGTTTTTTTCAGGCATTTGAAAATCACTAACAATTAAATCTATTTTTTCTTTTTTCAAAATTTCGAGTGCTTGGTCTACAGAATTTGTTTTTGTCACTGTTTGAAAATGATTTTTTAATTCCAAAAATATCAAATCTAACAAATCATCGTTATCATCTGTAACCAGAATATGGAAATTAAAAATATTATTCACGAGATTCCTATCGGAAAATTTCTCATTATAATGAGAAATTTTTCTCTCATTCCATTTACAAAATTAATCAAGAATTAAATTGCAACTTCCTTTTTTCTGAGTTAGATGCTCGTGAATCTCTACAACTCTCTTGCGAATAATTTCTGCAACTCCCGAGGAATCTTTAATTGAGGAATCTAAGTATTGTTTAAATTTGAAAAGATCTGTGACTAAGTGGTCTAATTGTTCGCGGTTGCGGTTCAATCTTGCTACTTCTATTTTTCCCGTTAATCGCACGATATCAAGACCCGTGGCCACCATTCGCAATTGTTCACAAGTTGAAATAAATTGGTCAAACTCTATTTTAATCTTACATAAAGTATCTAAGGAGATGTTTATGCCATCTAAAGAAACTTGCTCTAGTATTTTCATTTCACTTTCTACATTTAGTATTCCATCAGTTATTTTTTCATTTTTAAAAAAATTGATAACTTCACTTTCAAGAACTGCTGCTGCCAAAACATATTGGCATTCTGAGACCGATTTTTGAACTAACTGACATGTCTCTTCAAATCGCTTAAACTCCGTTTGTATTTCATTAATCAACACCGTATACCGACTTGCCACAACAGCAAGAGGTGCCCCTTCTTCATCTAATTTATCGGCCTGAATTGCTAAGTTAAGGGGTAATAAAATACTACCAATAAAATTTTTTTCTAATTCTTGAGAATTCTTAAGTAAATCGTCTGATTTACTCAAGAGTTCATTGAGTCTCACAAGAATAGGAATTTCTGGACGTGATAATTTTTTTTGCCTATTTTTTATTTCGGACAAAAGAGCTGTAGTCATAAATGTTTTATAATCAGGAAATCCTAATGAATGAAGAACTTTCAGCAATTCTTGACATGACTGGGCCGGCGCTAATTTTTGATTTTTTTCTATTGCCAAAAGTTTTTGATACTCACCCTTGATAACTTCTAGAATTTCACTTCCTGGTTTAATTCGAATGGATAAATATCCTTGTTTAATGGGAATGGCCAAGGCAAAAACCCAATAATAGCATCCGTCTTTGGATTGGTTTTTAACAAATGCCCCCACAGGTTCACCTGCTTTAAGCATTTCCCATAACAAATAAAAAACGGCCTTAGGCATATCTTGGTGCCTAACCACATTATGGGGGCGATCAATAAGTTCATTCCAATCATAACCACTGATCCGTTTAAAAACCGAATTGCCAGATAAGATGACTCCTCTCTTATCTGTACGAGAAAAAAAAATTTCATCAAACCCAAATAGCGTTTCATTTTTGATATTCATAAATAAATTTAAAACGAATTAAAAATTTATTTCAACTCAAAACACAACAACATGACAAAGATCATATATTCTACATATTTAACCCACTAAATTAACTTTCTCCCCCTGAATGGGAACGACACAAGACCACTTGAACGTTTCTGTCAAACGTCTACGCAAATCATCAGCAGCAGAAGATTCTCCATGAGTAATGAATACTTTTTTGGGATTTATTTTGGATTGAGTGAACCAACTGATCAATTCCCCGTAATCAGCATGTGACGACATATTACTTAATACTTTCACTTGGGCATTAACTGGCACGTACTCACCGTGAATCTTAATCGCTTTCACTCCATTTTGCAGTGCTTCTCCTCTAGTTCCGGCCGATTGGAAGCCAGTAAGTAAAATCGTATTCTCAACTTTTGGAGCAAATTCTTTTAGATGATGGAGTACTCGCCCTCCAGACACCATTCCACTTGCTGAAATGATAACCATAGGTCCTTTATGGTGATTGAGAGACTTAGATTCTTCAGATGTCTTTATCATTTGCATCGTTTCATTAATGTAATGACACTCTTTTTCGGTAAGCCTATGTAGTTCCTTATGCTTCAAAAAAATGGCGGTAAAATCAGTGGCCATGGGACTATTTAAATACATGGGCATGGTTGGAATGCGTTTCTGCTTTCTTAACATAGATAGGTAATACATCATGGTTTGTGCGCGACCAACAGCGAAAGCAGGAATAATGAGTACACCTTGCCTAGCATACGTTTCATTGACAACTTTTTCTAAATCATCCATGGGATCTGTTAATTCGTGAAGACGATTTCCATAAGTTGACTCTGTCACTAAGTAATCCACTTGGGGTAGCTGTTCTGGTGGATAAAGTACCTTGTCTTCTATTCGTCCTACGTCTCCAGTAAAGGCAATTTTTTTTCCCTTGATTTCTATGATGACCGAGGCCGCACCCAAAATGTGGCCGACATAATGAAATTCAAAACTAAAATTTTCATCTAAAGTAACTTTAGTTTTGAAGGCCACTCCTTCAAAATATTTTAATGATTCTTTTGCATCTTCATAAGTAAAAAGAGCAAGTGCAGGATTATGTTTAGTGTGTCCCGTTTTATTTAAGTAGGCCGCTTCCTCTTCCAGTAATTAGCCACAATCAGGAAGTAAAATCCCACAAACATCCTGGGTCGCAAAGGTTGCATAAATTTTGCCCCGAAAACCTTCCTTTATTAATCTGGGAATAAATCCTGAATGATCAATGTGAGCATGAGTTAAAATAATTCCATCTATCTCAGAGGGTTTAACTAAAAAATTGTCCCAATTTTTAAGCCTTAAATTTTTAAGTCCCTGAAAAAGTCCACAATCAATGAGTATTTTTTTCCCATTGTAGCTCAATAAATATTTTGAACCAGTTACGGTACCTGCGGCACCTAAGAATTGAATTTCAAAAGACATATACCTTTCTCCTAAAACTTGAGATAATTTTATATGATAATAAAGCGAAATAAAGGTAATGTCTCAAAATGATTCCTAGCGAAATTATTTATCATGCTGGCGACCTATATTTTGAAGATCTTTTTAAGGCGTTAGAGTCGGCCACAAAATCAATATACTTAGAAGTTTATATTTTTGAGTTAGATTCTATCGGCACAAAAGCGATCGAAATCCTTGAAAAAATTTCAAAAAAAGGAGTAGAAGTCAAGATTCTTCTAGACGGGTTTGGTTGTACTAATTGGAATGATTCACTGGCCCAGAAATATAGAAGCAAGCAACTGCAAATAAATTTTTTTCACCCTCTTCCTTGGCAAAGAAGCAGAGAATCTTTATGGAGATCTTTGGGTTTGAGAAAAATTGTAACCGGTATATTAAAGTTTCAAAGAAGAAACCATAAGAAAGTAGTAATTATCGATGATAAAATTCTATTTATTGGAAGCCGAAACATCACTCAAATGCATTCCTTTAAATTTAACGGTTCGCACGAATGGCGAGACATATCAGTACAAGTTAGAGGCGAAACCAAATCAAATCAAATTCAAATAGACTCACATCTCGCAGACTTCAAATATACTTGGGAGTTTCCTCATCAATACTTTGGAAAAAGGTGGGGAGAAGTTAGAAAAATTAAACAATTAGAGCACCATTTAATTATCGAAAAAATATTAAATGCGCAAAAAAGAGTTTGGATCACAAATCCCTATTTTGTTCCCGATATAAAATTGCTTGCAGCGATTCGAAATTCAAGCCGCGCTGGAGTTGATATCAAAATTTTACTGCCCAAAAATATCAACATTTATTTTTTTAAGTATGCTGTGGAGTCTCTCTATGGCCTACTCCTCGCTTGCAAGGTAGAAATTTATGAATATTTGCCGTCAATGCTTCATGCAAAGATTCTCATCATTGATGATTGGGTTAGTGTTGGCTCCTATAACCTTGATTATCGCAGCATTTATTTCAACTTAGAGTCTAGTATTACCATCCAAAGTCGAGAAAACATAAAATCCCTAGAAGACCAATTTATGAAAGATATTTCAGTTTCAAGAAAAATAGATCAAAATAGATGGAAGAAGCGATCTCGCTTCAATAGATTTTTTGAAAAATTATTTTTTCTCTTTAGGCCAATATTATGAAATCGATCAAACTCCTCACTTACAACATTCATAAAGGTTTCAACATTGGAAATCGAAAATTTGTCTTAAAGGACATTAAAAAATCCATTTTGGATACACAATCTGATATTGTGTGCTTGCAAGAAGTCGTGGGCCATCACACGACAAAATCCAAGAAAATAAAAAATTGGCCGCAAACTTCCCAACTAGAATTTTTGGCCGACCAAGTCTGGGATCATCATGCCTATGGAAAAAATGCCATCCATCCCAAAGGGCATCATGGAAACGCCATCTTAAGTCAATTTCCCATTACTCAATGGGACAATTATGATATCTCAACTCGTTTTGAAAAAAGAGGGATTCTTCATGCTGAATTACAGGGCCCAAATGATGCCCATCCCTTCCACTTATTTTGTATTCACTTCGGTCTTTTTAGGAAAGATCGAATCATGCAAACAAAAATATTAATAAACCAAATTTTAAAACTTGTGCCAGCTGATTCACCCTTGCTTGTCGCTGGCGATTTTAATGATTGGCAAGAAGATGTATCTGTTTTACTGCTTCAAAAATTAAACATGAAAGAAGTATTTTTGAACCTAAACGGACGTCACGCACTCACTTTTCCGTCTCATTTCCCTCTGCTCCCTTTGGACCGCATTTATTACAAAAATTTAAAACTAGAATCCGTCAAAACGTTTGATAGTAAATTTTGGAAAAAATTGTCTGACCATTTGCCCATCCTTGCAGAGTTTAAAATAATCTAAGTCAGACAGCTATGGGCCAATTTTCTTACTAACTCCAACCGCATAATATCATCTTTCGTTTCAAGAATGATTCGCATAAAAGCACTGCCAATAACGACGCCTACTTTCATCTTGGAAACGGTCTTAAATTGCTCTTGATTACTAATTCCAAACCCAACAACCAAAGGGCGGGTGACTACTTCTTTAATCTTTGAAATTTGCCCCTCAAGATGATCTGAAAGAGAATTTTGTTCTCCAGTGACTCCATTTCTCGACACAAAGTACACAAATGCTGACGACGCTTCATTTATTTTCTTAAGTCGCTCTATCGAAGTTGTCGATGACGCCAAAAAAACAGTTTTTAGATTTTCTTGTCTATGAAATTTTAAATATTCATCTGCTTCCTCCACTGGAAGATCGACTGTTAAAGTGGCCGCCACCCCACAAGATTTTGCTGTCTTGACGTAATTTTCTAATCCATAGGCCAATAAGGGATTTAAATAAGTAAAAATCACAATCGCAACCTGAGGATACTTTTCATGTATTTTGTTCGCTAAACCAAGAACATCTGAAAGATTAACTTTATTAGATAAAGCAACTTCTGCTGCATTTTGAAGGACGACACCATCGGCCCCAGGATCTGAAAAAGGAACACCTAACTCTAAGATAGTCACGCCACTTTCAATAAGAGTACTGGCCAATTTTTCCGTTTCACTTAAAGACGGAACACCGCCCATAAGAAAAGGAATTAAAATTCCCTCATTTAACTTGGCCTTAAAAATTTCATCAAACATGGGCACACTCCTCAATGAGAGAGAGATCCTTATCCCCACGACCTGACAAATTAATGAGGATAATACTTCCTTTTGGAATAATCGCGGCACGCTTGAGAGCAAAAGCAATGGCGTGTGAACTTTCTAGTGCTGGAATAATTCCTTCATTTTTGGCTAAAGAAAAAAAAGCATCTTTGGCCTCTCGATCAGTCACCGCTTCATAAACGACACGTCCGCTTTTGTGCAAATAAGAATGCTCAGGGCCAACCGCAGCGTAGTCGAGTCCGGCCGAAATACTATGGGTCGAACTGATTTGCCCATCTTCGTTTTGCAATACGTAAGTATGGGTTCCTTGAAAGACACCCGTTTTTCCACCTTGAAACCTAGCTGCATGGAGATTCGTCTCAACACCTAGCCCTCCCGCTTCAATTCCGAAAAGTTTCACTTCTGTATCATGAAGAAAAGAATGAAAAATTCCAATGGCATTACTTCCCCCTCCCACACAGGCGACAATTTCATTGGGGAGACGATTTTCCCTCTCCAATATTTGAGCGCGGGCCTCCATTCCAATGATTGATTGAAACTCTCTCACCATAGTCGGGTACGGGTGTGGGCCGAGTGCTGATCCTAGTAAGTAATAGGTATCATCCACTCTAGAAATCCAGTCGCGCATCGCCTCACTCACCGCGTCTTTAAGTGTTTTTGAACCATTCTCAACGGCAATGACTTTAGCTCCCATCATTTCCATTCGTTTCACATTTGATTGCTGCCTTCTGACGTCTATGCTTCCCATGTAAATGATGCACTCTAATCCAAAATGAGCACACACCGATGCTGTGGCCACACCATGCTGGCCAGCTCCTGTTTCCGCCACAATTCTTTTTTTACCCATTTTTATTGCTAATAAAACTTGTCCAAGAGCATTATTAATTTTGTGGGATCCCGTATGATTTAAATCTTCTCGTTTTAGATAAATTTTTTGCTGTAAATGTTTTCCTAAATTTTTTGCCTGGTAGAGAGGCGTTTCTCTTCCCACAAAATGTTTAAGTTCTGCGCTCAATTCTCTTTTAAATTGAGTCTCTTCTATCGATTCATAGAAGCATTTCTCTAAATCCATTAATGGTTGCATGAGCGTTTCAGCTACATACCTTCCGCCGAAATCACCAAACCTTCCCGGACGAGAATAATTTTTTTTAAATAAATTGAGATTAAGCATCATTATTTTCCTTTAACTTGCGAAAGAGTGAACGCATGAGGGCCTGATCTTTAATTCCTGGTGAAACCTCGATTCCGCTCGAAAGATCAACCCCACTTACATACTTATAATTTTTTATTTGAGTGAAATTTTCGTTATTAATTCCACCCGCCAAATAAATGAATGCATCTTTTTTTATTCTCCTATTGGAATAAGCAGAAATGGGATCAATATACTCAAATATTTTTTTTCTTAATTGCGGCCTGAGATGACTTTGAGCACAATCAAAAATAATTCCTTCGCAATCTAAATACAAATCAGGATTTAGGATGAAACCCACTTCGTTAATGGGTATTGTTTTGAAGATACTTAAACTGGGATAGATATTTTTTAAAATATTTATTGAATAGGAACTTTCACTACCATGCAATTGGACAACATCTAATTGAAGTTCTTCCACATGTTTTTGAATGATAGAAAGTCTTTCGTTTTGAAAAACACCTACTATTTTTGATCTTTTATTCACCTCTTGAAGTAGCGTTTTTGCCTCTCTTAATTCAAGTCTTCTAAGACTTGGCGCAAATATTAATCCAACTTCGCTCGCCCCTAACTCGATGGCCAATTCTAAATCAACTTTTTGCGTGACGCCGCAAATTTTAATTCGCAACATATATCTCTTCTAACATATGTTTTAGAGCTAAGGCGGGAGAAGAATTTTTCATTAAGCTTGATCCTATTAAAAATCCTTTAAATCCATATTGAAGTAATTCCTCCATTTCCTGCCTTGTTTCAATACCACTTTCACTAATTAAAATAACATCTGATGAAACTAATGAGGCCAGTGTTTTAGAGGTAGATAAAGATATTTCTAATGTATGCAAATTGCGATTATTAATACCTATGATTTTTGCACCCACTTTTAAGGCGATTTCTAATTCTTCTTGATTGTGAACTTCTACCAGGACAGAAAGTGAAAGCCTTTGGGCGATTTCATAAAACTCACCCGTTTTTTCTTCCCCAAGCATGGCCACAATAAGTAAGATGGCATCCGCACCAAACAAATAGGCCTCGAAAATTTGATACTCATCTATAATGAAATCTTTTTGGAGAATCACGATGGACTCATTTTTCATTCTCAATTTAAGTAAATCATTGATATCTCCTGAAAAATAATTGGGTTCGGTCAAAAGTGAAACCGCTACCGCACCTTGGGTCTGATACTCTTCTGCCAAATGAATGGGATCAACACTCACATTAATATCGCCTAAGCTAGGACTGCTTTTTTTTACTTCTGCGATGACGGAATAATGATGATGAAAAATATTTTCAAAATCATGAGGAATGCGTTTTCCTAAATTTACTTTTTCTTTCAAATCGCTCAATGGAAGCAGTCGTTTGCGATCCGCTATTCTCATTTTAGTTAATTTTTGCATTTCCAGTAAAAAGGAAGAATTAATCGCATAAATTTTCTTTCGTCCCTTGCCATTTATCTGCTGCTTTCTTAGCGCTTGAAGGGCCGCACCAGAATCAATGCTATGCAAAGACAATTTAATTCCCTCTTCTAAATTACTCGCCACTCCTGACACCATGAGAGCGGCGGCCGCATTAATGGCCGCTATGTCGCGTCCACTCCCTGGCAGTCCATCCAAAATTTTCTCAATCATTAAGGCATTATAGATTGCATCCCCCCCCATTAAATCACTGATCATGACATCATTTTTAAAATAGAGTTTTGGGTTAATGACTACCTCTTCACTAACTTCAAAAACTTCACTCTTGAAACGAATACCTTTAGTCTTAAGTTCTAATCCAATCTCATCATTACCGTCATCTCCATGAACAACCATTCCTTCCTGACTTCCAAGAATTTTCAGAGCATGGGATAGGGGCCTTAACAACGCTGGCGAATATACTCCCACCAACTGTTTTTTAACTCTTGCTGGATTTAATAGGGGGCCAAGGGCATTAAGAAAGGTACGAACGCCAAGATTTTTTCTCATCAAAGCTAATTTTGCAAAGGCCGGATGAAAGGAAGGAGCAAATAAAAACGCCATTCCGTTATCAGATAAATTATCTCTCGCACTCACTGAATCATGATTAATAGTGACACCTAAGGCCTCTAGTACATCAAAGCTACCGCACTTACTTGAAACGGATCGATTGCCATGTTTGGCGACAACTACTCCGCATCCAGCGAGAATAAAGGAAACGCAAGTGGAAATATTATACATACCTAGGCCGTCTCCCCCTGTTCCACACACATCGATCGCATGAAATTCATCTATCTCAAAAAGTTGTGAACGTTTCAATATTGATTGAGCAAATCCAGCAAGTTCATTTCCTGTCGGCAACCTATATTCAAAGGATGCCAATAAATATCCCATTTGCTCTGGGTTAAACTTTCCCTCAACCATCGAATCCATCATGGATTCTGATTCGAAAACGGAAAGTTCCTCATGCGTACCTATTTTTTTTTGCAATTTAATAAACTCATTCATGATTTGGCCTTATAAAAAAATTTTTCATCATTTCAAATCCATACTCAGTGGCGTAAGACTCAGGATGAAATTGTAGCCCTTCAATAGGTAGCGATTTATGCCTTATTCCCATGGGGATGTCATCTTCAGTAAAACAAGTGAACTCAAAATTTTCACGTCCAAATTTTTTATCAACTACTAAAGAATGATATCTCGTGGCACTAAAATTTTGGGGTATGTTTTGAAAAACACCTTTTAAGTCGTGCTTGATGATCGAATTTTTTCCGTGGAAGGCCTTGGGAGCGAGGATAACAGGAATACCAAAAGCGGCCGCAATGGCCTGATGACCTAAGCAAATTCCCAAGATGGGAGTGAATTTTTTTGAAAAATATTTAATCGCTTCCATCGTCACACCTGCACTCTCAGGACGACCAGGCCCTGGAGAAATAACCATGTGTGAGGGGGACAATAGATCTAGCTCTGCCACCGTTATTTTATCATTGCGAAACACCTGTACTTCAAATCCAAGGGACTCAATTAATTGAGCGAGATTATATGTAAAGGAGTCGTAGTTATCGATGAGTGCGATCATGCCATCACTTCCAATGAATGATGATTTTTATTGTCGTTATCCATTCGTTTCAAAAATTCAACACTCTCAATACACGTCATTAATGATTTCAATTTATGTTGGATCTCCTCATACTCTTTTGCTGGATTTGAGTCTGATACGATTCCAGCACCTGCTCGCAAAATGGCCACCTGATCTTTAACTTCAATGGATCTAATCGCAATACAGGAATCAAAGTTGCCTTCAAAATCAAAAGCGACAACGGCCCCACCATAAAAACCTCTCGGCCTATTTTCCTGTTCAGAAATGATTTCCATCGCTCTCACTTTGGGCGCTCCAGACAAAGTGCCAGCGGGAAAACAAGCTTTAAAAACATCCATGGCGTTTTTTTGGGATGACATTTCCCCTTCTACTTTTGAAACTAAATGCATGACATTGGGAAGCTTAAGGAGATGCCTAAAAGTTTTTACGATCACTGATCCACTTTTTGATACTCGTCCTAAATCATTTCTCGCTAAATCAACTAACATCAAATGTTCAGCATTTTCTTTTGTACTTGCTCTCAGTTGTCTTTCCCGTTTTAAATCTTGCTGTACGCTCACTCCCCTCGGTCTTGTTCCTGCGATGGGATGTGTTTCAATTTTCAGTTGATTAAGTTTGACAAAAGTTTCTGGAGAAGCACCAAAAAAGGAAGAAGAAGAAAAATCAAAATAATAATGATAAGCAGCGCGGCACTGATTTTTTATTTCTTTAAAAATATCTAAGGGATTTGATTCTATTTTTTTCTCGAAACGCATCGATAAGACCGCTTGAAAAATATCTCCCGCTTTTATGTGGGATTTAATTTTCTTTACTTTTTCTTGAAATTTAAGTTTTTCATCCTCGTTTTCATATCCATGATATATTTCTAAATAGGAATTTAACTTAATCTCAGAGTTTATTTTCTTTTTAAGCAAATTCGTATCTACAGAAATGTTTTTAAGCGAAAAATGGATCAGACCTTTCTTGTGCTCAAAAATAATTAAGTCTTTTGAAATAAATATTTCAGCTAGTCTTTCCTTCGCATCTAAATTTTTAAAATAGCCACTCTCCTTTAGTCTTGGTTCAATTTCTCGAATCATTTCATAACCGATACAACCAAAGGCACCACCCTTTTCATAGGGATACTGATTTTTTTGCTTTGATATTTTTTTTTCCAATCTATTAAAAAAATCACCACTGTCGTCACTGAAATCAATTTTTATTTTTTCCTCTATTTCAAGGCCAATGACGGTGAGGAGAGGATCTCCTTGAAGGGAATTTGATTGAAAAAAAAAAGATTTTGGAAACTGTTTTTTTATTTCCATAAATGAATCAAGAGGATCATATCCAATATCGGTCTTAGAAAATTTTGTCTTATAGGCCATGAGCAATCCCTTCCCTAGAGAGATCCTAACCTTAGGGTACATTGACATAAAGTGAATATTCGGACACTATTGGTTCTAAATGGAAACCAATCGCCTCAAGCAATTTTGTACATTATGTGAGACAGGAAACCTGCGAAAGGCCGCCGATTTATTGTCCATTTCTCATAGCGGACTCAGTAAATCCATGAAGCTCCTTGAACTTGAAGTGGGAAAAAAGCTATTCCATCCGAGCGGGAGAGGAATAGTGATCACCGACTTTGGAATCAATTTCGCTAAAAAATCTCAAAAACTCATGAAAGAATTAGATCTTTTGCTGGAAGACGACGAATCACATGCACCCACGGCCATTTTGCGAATCGGATCCTTCGAAGTATTTACGACCTATTTTATGGGCCCACTACTAAAAGAATATTTGCCAAATTTAGAAGTGGAAATTCACGAACTGGTTCCCGGCCGTTTAGAAGAATCTCTTTTGTTTCATAAAGTAGACGTTGGTATTACGTATGAACCTATCCCAAGGTCGGGAATTGAATATGTAAAAATTGCGGCGCTTCAAATGGGGGCCTTTGCGCTCCCCCATATTTTTAGTGAACTTAAACTGGAAGATGTCCCCTTTATTGTTCCTGTGACTCCTTTAGAAGGGGCCCCATCAGGAATTAAAGGACGTGACGCTTGGCCAGATGAAAAACTGAAACGAAACATAAAGTTTAGAGTGGATTTACTCGGTACAGCTTTAGAAATCGCGAGGCAAGGATTGGGAGCAGTCTTTATCCCACGTTTTCTCGCTCGCCTTCATAACTTAACAGTAAAAAGTAATTTCCGTTTGGAATTGCTCGATGCTCCTAAGTCTGTTTCTCATGTTAAGCGAGACGTCTACTTAGTCAAACGAGAGTCATCGAGCGAAGATAAATCTCTTAGACAGCTGGCAAAAGCGCTAAGAGAGATTTTGAGTAACAATTAACGAGGTAAAAATACAAAGTACTCATTACTTTCATTTTTATTAGGGCAAAATAAAATTTCGTTAAATGGTCGACCATTTTTAGAACTAAATTTCAAAGCATACGCAGCTTCTTCAAACAATTCATTATTAACAATAAGATTAGAATCATTAATAAAATCAGCAACCCGTACTATATGTCTAAGGCGATCACTATCACAGTTTAATTTTACTTTTTTATCTTTAGTAACTGAAATATCATACTCTTTTCCGTTTTCATCGACGTACGATACTTCGTATTTAATTCCATCTACAGTTGATTCTAGTAAACCACAAATCGGTGATTCCGAAGAGATTTTAGTAGAAAAGGATTTCGAAGTAACGGAAGTAACTTCGTGACATTCGTTAGCAAAAGTAAAACCAGGTATCACAAGACCAGTAACTAAAAGAACGCGTGAAAGAAAACTTCTCAAAACTTGCATAGAAAACCTCTACTTTTTTAGAATTTGGTAATATTAAAAATTTGGGCCACGTAAAAATATTAAGCGCTTAAAAATTTGGATAATAAATAGCATGTGTAAAGAATACTGTCTGCAACTTTCTACCATGAAAAAATAGCAGCATCTTCACAAGTACTCCTGAAGCGTTTTCAGGGCCTCAATCTAGACGAGAAATTTTTGACTATCATCGTCGATCAGTTTATGTTTATTTTTTGTAATTTTTATCTATCATTTTAAAAGGACCCACCATGTTTGGCCCCAAAAAATCAGAACACAAAGAAGATCTAGCTAGCGCAAAAGCAGTATTCGACACAACACTTGGATCGTTTACCATCGACCTATTTGTTAAAGAGTGTCCAGAAACAGTTTGGAACTTCATTAATTTAGCGGAAGGAGTTCAAGAAACAACACGCAAAGGCCCATTTTATGACGGACTTATTTTCCACCGCGTTATTGAAGGTTTTATGATCCAAGGTGGATGCCCTGAGGGCTCTGGTCGTGGAAATCCTGGTTACAGATTCGGTGATGAATTTCACGCTCAACTCAAGCACGATGGTGCGGGAATTTTATCTATGGCCAACGCAGGCCCAGGAACAAATGGATCACAATTTTTTATCACTTTGGCCGCGACTCCTCACCTCAATGGAAGACATACGGTATTTGGAAAAGTAACTGAGGGAATGGATATCATAAAAAAAATTGGCACTTGTCCCACGAACGCTCAGGATCGCCCCCTCGAAGAAATTTCCATTCGAACTGTGAAAATTCTTAGAAATAGTTAAACTCTCTTTGTTCATTCATCTTAAAAGGTGCCTCAAGACCTTAAAGACAAAGTAACTGAGGCACCGTGGTTTTTATTTAAATGTCGGAAGTTGGGAAGAAGCTGAAGCTTGACTCTAAAGCCTTTTTTAAAAACTTGTAATTTAGTTTCTATTGAAATAGTCTCCGCAAAAACATTTATTTTCATTTTGTTTACGATCCTTGTTGATTGTGATTGCGGAGTTTAGGCATGAAATTTAACCCTTTTGTTTTTAGTGTTCTTGTTGCTGTATTTTTGAAACTCTTCCCTCACCCACTTATGGCCGCGTATTACGCTCCCTACATTCAAGAAGAAATGAACTATTGTCATGAGGCGCCAAGCATCTCTCAATTAAATAACGTGATCCAGCTTGGACTGATTGAAGCGGGCGAAAAAAATAGAGATCAATTGCAAGATAGCAAATATCCTGTCGAATTAGCTTTTGAAATTTTATCTGTATCAAAATGTTTCAAGATTGATCCCATCATCCTCACTGGCCTCATTGCATCGGAATCTTTATTTGTAACTAATTTAAAAAATTCCATTGGGGCAACGGGCCTTGGTCAACTCATGACTCCAGGAATCATGGAAATTGCTAATCAACTGGGTGCACCAGGCCTTAAAGTCCAAGAGTACGCCCCCGCCGATCAACGATCTTATTTTCAATCCGCTATTCAGTGCGCGGTCAAAGAAAATAATTTTTATCAATGGCGTGTTTTCAGAATTGATACTCTTCCAAGTTTGGACATTAAAATAAATCATTGGTGGAATTATCAGCCGGTGAAAAATTTAAACGCTAGTCAAGAAATGAACCCGAAGCTAATCTCGTTTTTAAAAAATAATCACCTAATGAATCTGATTTATTCATCGATGTTAATAAAGATATTTTATTCTCTGTCGAGAAAAAATTATGGAGACCAAACCTTTGATCAATTAAGTGATCTTGATTCCATGGCCATCTTACAAAGCACTGTTTCAAAATATAAAGGTGGCGGTTCAAACAGTACTGCAAATGCTCAATATAAAACGATGCGCAAGTGGGTCAATCGCACTTTGCAAATCATGAAGAAAACCAGTGGGCCGTGCTACAAAATGCAATACGGAATTTAGCTAGTTTATTTATCGATTTTTCCGCTTCCATTCCCCTTTAAAAAATCGTAGAGAAAGTTGCCTAAATTTTTCAAAGTGAGAATAGGTCGCAGGAACCACAAAGAGCGTAAGCAACGTAGAAGAAATAACCCCACCGATAATCGCAATTCCCATACTTGTTCGCTGACCGCTGGCCTCATTGAGTCCAATCGCCACGGGGATCATTCCAGCAATTAAACAAAGTGACGTCATCAAAATAGGACGTACGCGCTTGCGTCCCGCCATTAAGATCGCTTCTTTTAAATCTATTCCCTTTTGCACTTGCTGGTGAGCATAGTCGACCAAAATAATGGAATTTTTGGTGGCGACCCCGAGCAACATGACAAGACCGATGAGAGAATAAATATCCACCGAACTCCCAGTTAGGTAGAGAGCAAAAAATGCTCCGCAAGCAGCAAGTGGAAGAACAGTCATGATCGTAAGAGGTATCACAAAGGAATCGTAGAGCGATGCTAAAACTAAATAAATGAAAGTGACGGCAAGTAAAAGTGCTTTCAGCATATTGCCAAGCATCTCAGCAAAATCTTCGGCCTGACCGATAAATTCGTACCGATAACCTGGCGGCAATTTTTCTACTTTAGAAAAATATTCATTAACCGCCTCGATCGCACCGCCCATACCGCTACCACCTGGACGTATATCAGCTCCCACATTGATATAGCGCGTGCGATTTTGCCTTAAAATCGTATCCGTGGAAGTGGTCAATTTTTTTTCTACCACTTTTGAAATGGGAATGGGACGGCCGTTAATATTGGGAACATAAGTTTGGTCATACCCTTTAATAATATCTCGCTGATCCTCTTGAAGCCGGACACGAATGTCGTATTCCTTTCCCGACTCTCTAAAGATCGCGGCCTCAGATCCCTCCATCAAAGTTCTAAGTTCCATCCCAAGACCAAGTGTCGTTACCCCAAAATCTTGCGCCTTGGATTTAAGCGGAATGAATTGCCACTCTGGTTTTCCGACCTTAACCGAAATATCAAAATCAGAGAGCATGCCTTGTTTTTCTAGATAGCTATAAACTCTCGCCCCGATTTGATTGAGTTGCTCTTGATCTTCTCCAGAGACATTGAGCATAAATGGCCGCTCACCACCGCCGATGGGATCATAATCTTTAACAAGGGGTTTAGCAGATGCAAAATTTTTATTTAAAGACTGGCGAATCAATTCTTTAAATTGAGTAGTGGAATATTTACGATCGCGGCGAGCTACTAGGCGCACATAAAATTCACTGCGATTAGACTCTCCGTTTTTATTGCCCACCGTTAGCGAGCTGAGTGCGATCTCACTTCGTTTCAATTCTGATTCATAAACTTGGGTTGACACTCGGCCCATTTCCTCTAAGGTTGTTCCCGCTGGCAATTCAAGTGATATGACAAATTCCCCATTTTCCGCTGGAGGCAAAAAAGTCTTGGGAACATAAAGCACAGTAAAAATACTTAAACAAAAAATAAGGATGGCCAAGGAGACCGTTTTCCAAGAATTTTTCACTGACCAATTGAGCATGGATAAATAGAGGCGACCTAGCTTGGTCTGAGAAAGACTTTTATCTTCAACCTCGACATCACCATCGACATGACCATCTATATTTCCTGCGACTAGTGAGTGCTCAGTTTGTTTCGTTTTTGAAGCTTTCGCTAAGTAAGTAGAAAGCATGGGAGCAATGGTTAAAGCATCAAATGTTGAAATGATCATAGCAAAGCAAATGGTGAGACCAAATTCTTTAAAAAATTGTCCCACAACTCCGTCCAAAAAAGCGATGGGCCCAAACACGGCGAGTACTGTTAGGGTTGTGGCCATTACGGCAAGAAAAACTTCCGCAGTTCCCACAAGAGAAGCTGTTTTCGCATCCTTTCCCATCTCCATGTGCCTAAAAATATTTTCTCGCACCACGATGGCATCATCGATAAGTAGCCCCACCGATAAGCTTAACGCAAGTAACGTCATCACGTTGATGGTAAATCCTGCAGCAATAAGTAAAATAAAAGCGCCTAACAAAGAATTGGGAAGCGCCATGGAAGTAATAAAGGTGGAGCGAAAATTTCTTAAAAAAAGAAAAACTACAACGATCGTTAACAAAATACCAATCACAATCGATTCTTTCACATCCGTGACGTTGGCATTAATTTCTCTTGAACCGTCTCGGACCATTGATACTTGCATAGGAAGTTGTTGCTTTTGCAGTGACTCATTAATACTGAGAAGGGATTTCTCCACACTTTTTACCACCGAAATCGTATTGTCGCCCGATTGTTTATAGACCTCAATTAAGATGGCCCGCTTGCCATTTACATAGGCGCGGTTTACCTCATCCTCTAGGCCATCTTCCACTTCTCCTAAATCTGAAACGGTAACCGGTTTATCATTACCATAAAAAGTGACAATGGTTTTTTCAATATCGCTTAATTTTTGAAACTCTCCTAGGGTGCGATAAATTTTTTCTTTGGTATCAGAATTCGAGTTTATAGAATTTATGGAATTTACGGAATTAATTTTTCCCGCAGGTATATTTTGGCCACTAAGTTTCAGTTGTGAAACGACTTGAGTAGCAGAAATTTCATAATTCTTTAATTTTACTTGATCTAAGTTGACTTTTATTTCTCGTTTTCTAGCTCCCAAAATCTCAATGAGCCCGGCCCCTTCCACTTGCTCGAGTCGTACCTTAATAAAATCATTCGTCACATCGAAGGCCTTCCCCACGGGGTAGTTTCCATACTCCACGGCCACCGACGCTACTGGAAGGTCAGCGGGGTTAATTCTTCTAATGACGGGCTCTTTGATATCGGTGGGCAATTTTCTTTTCACTGATGGCATGCGGTCGCGAATAAGTTGCTCCGCGTACTTAACATCGGTCTTAAGGGAAAATTGGCAAATGACAGTGCTCGATCCATCGCGACTCACTGAGCGAATACTTTTTAGGCCGGCCACATTAGATAATTCTTCTTCAATGGGACGCGAGACGTTGAGCTCCACTTCATTGGGACCTGCACCGGGATAAATCACTTCCACAAGCACATAGGGAAAATTTACTTCAGGAAAAAGATTGACGGGTATTTTAGAAAAACTCATCACACCTAGTAAGATAATCAGAATCACGATACTGGTGATAAAGACGGGGCGCTCGATGGACAATTGGGCAAGGGATGTAATTTTATTTTGATGATTCGCATTATTGTTCATGTGGCCCCTAGCTTTTCAAAGGAAAATAATTTTGTGCTTGTGATTTTAGGTTCCAAAGTTCTAGTTTTGTTTGTAAGTGTTGGAGTTGCGATTGCAAGTAATCAAATTCAAATTGTAAAACTTGAAACGTGGTGGTGCGCCCGGTTCGAAGTCGCTTGCGCTCAAAGTCTAATTTATTTTGTTGGATCAATTCTAATTTAGCGCAAAGTTTTTGTTTTTTTTCTAGAAGAGACCATTGATTCACCATAAGCAGCCAATCTTTTTGCGCTTTTTGTAAGGCATTTTGATAATCTTTTTTTGAAGCGTTGATTAACTTATATTGCCCGGCCTCTACATTTTGAATGGATCCAAAGTCTAACGATTGCTCGTATTTAATCGCGAGCGTCCACCAAGGAAAGTCCCCGGTTTTTAATTCATTCCAAGAATCATTAAATCCTCGCTCCCTTGACGTCCAAGCGTAATCAGCAACGAGATCAAGTTTGAAACGATTTTGCTCTTTTGTTTCTTGATAACTATTTTGTTCGCTTTCGCTTTGATAATAAATGGCCTGAACTTCTGATGTGGTCATGGGCGTTTCAGATCCGCCAGCGTTTGTGATCATTTGGGCCTGAGGCAATGGAATTTCTTTTGGCATCTCCCATTGATGGGCATCGGAAACTTTTTCTTCTCGGTTGAGGAGCGTTTCTATCGCTTTTTTTAGTGATTGAATTTTGTCTTCCGTTTCATTGAGATTTAATTCTTTTCCCACCACCACGGCCTGTGACTGATAAAGGTCACTCTGATCTCCAAGAGAATTTTTCACACGATTACTCGCCCAATTTTCAATTTCTTTTGATCGCTTGAGCCCTTGAATTTGAATTTCCTTAATGGCCAGGAGGGTGGCATATTGCCAGTACAAATTTTCTGAGTAGGTGAGCAAATTTTTTTCTGTTTGCTTGGCCGCGTAGATTTGAGATCGCCAACGAAACTCTGTGGTTTTGGCCTGATAACTCCATTCGCCTCCGCCAAAATTTCGCCACAAAGGAATAGCAAGGGATAACTTGAGCGCCGGCTCGTAGGCCGTCACATCTTGCAAAACGGTTCCTCTAATATCTGCAAACTGATTGGTGTAGCCTAGCTTCAGTTCCGCTCCAGAATTGAAACGTTTTCCCACTCCAAATTCATAAAACTTCCCTATGGTTTCCACACCGACGAACTGAGTATTGAGCTTTTGTCTTTCATCATCAGAGTAACCAAAGGATCCAAAGGAATAAGGTGAATAGATGAGGTGAGTTTGTGATAACGTAAATTCCAAACCCTCTTGTTTTTCTTGCAGGGATTGCAACTGAAGACTCTCTTGCCCAACGAGATGCAAAAAACTATCCAAAGTCATTTCTTTCCCGTGGGAGTTGGACACAAGAAAATGGCCAACCCATAACATCAAAGACACTAAAAATGGCAGCTTCATTATTTTCATGATTGAACTTTTGTTTTTAGGGGGGATTCTCAATATATTAGTTGATCTCGCTGAATATGTCTCTCTTATCACTCGCATCCAAGAGAGATAATTTTAGAAGGAGATCTTTGACAGAAAACCAAACCTGCATCACTATATTAAAACAAATTTTGCACAACTTGAGAAAACTACCGTGTTTAAGTTCAAAAACTTTTTTAACCTCCCCTCACTCGTCGTTTTATTTTTTGGGGGACTAATCTCACCCCTTTGGGCCACCCAGCATTTTACCTGCTTCCCCGACGACGTCACTTCTTCAGACCGAGTGATTATTTCACTTAAAAATTCTGCCACTGGTACCTTGTTTCTAAGTTCGGGTATAGAAGACGATGGCAGTCATGAAAATTCTGGGGTGATGGAACTAAAAAATGTAAATGCTGAAAACTACGTCACGATGTGGAGGGCCAATAACTCCCTATCCGAGTTTACTGTATTTATCGACCGAAATTTTATCGGGGTCCCGTCTGACAATGCTTCTGTTACGCTCGTCATGAAAAATAAAGACAAACAAATTACTCAATACCTTAGTTGTTATTCACGGATATTTGAATAATCATGGAAGATATGGCCATGGACTGGCCTTTTTTATCATTTTAAGCTAAGTCTAATGCCCTTTCCAAAAATGAATCGTTTCAAATACTCCGGTACGAATCATGGATAAGGCATAGGCCGTTAAGAGCAAGCACCCAATTTTTGAAACAATTAATGTTCCATCTTTGCCCATCACTTTTTGAATTTTATTAGAATTCCTTAGTACAAACCACGCGATGGAATAATTTAAGATAAGCGCCATGGTTGTTAACAAATAACCCGAGGTGCTAGCTTGTAAAATGATAGTGGTTAAAACTCCGGGGCCAGAAATAATGGGAACGGCAATAGGAACAATTCCCGTAGATCCTGAAGAATTTTTTTCTGCCTCAGGTACTCCCACTAATTCCGCAAGAGCAATCAATAACAAAACGATTCCTCCGGCCATTTTAAAATCAAAAATCTCTATTCCCATGAAATGAAAAATTTGACGGCCGATAAGCATAAAGACGACGGCCACAAGGAAAGCAACCAACATGGATTTGTTAACCATGATTTTGCGCTCTGCTACAGGCATTCGGTGAGTGAGGGAAAAATAAATGGGAATCGCCCCGATAATATCTAAGGCCACAAACTGCGCAGTAAAATTAGTAGCAAAATCGCTCAACATCATAGGATGAATGCCTATCGGTAAGAAAAAGAAAAAATTGAAATGTTTAGGCCTGCATGGGAATTTCTATCACCAACAATTCAGTATACTCGTTGCTCGTAATGGAAATTTGTTCCAGGTCCGTAATTCCTACCCCATCCCTGAGTGAATAAGTTTTGCCCTCGATCACAATGGATCCGGCCACGATAAAGAGGTAGATTCCATTTCCCTTGGCCTTAAGGGAATAATTTATTTCTTGTTTATCAAAATGGATCATCGAAAAAAAGGCATCTTGATTAACTTTCACTCCCCCTAAATTGTGTTCCAAAGGTGAAACGACATTGGTCCACTCCCCTAATTGAAATTCGAACTTTTTTTGTTCATACCGTGGATGAATAGCTAAATTTTTGGGCATAATCCAGATCTGTAAAAATTTAACTTCTTCCGTCAGGGAAGCATTAAACTCTGAATGGTACACGCCGGTACCTGCCGACATAATTTGCACTTCACCTTTACGAATTAATTGCTCATTTCCCTCGGAATCTTTATGCATGAGGGATCCAGAAAGGGGAATCGAAACAATTTCCATATCGCGGTGGGGATGAGTGCCAAAGCCCTTTCCTGGCGCGACCGTGTCGTCGTTAAGCACGCGCAACTTTCCAAAGTTTACTCGCTCTGGATTAAAATATTCTCCAAAACTAAACGTATGTTTGGAATCAAGCCAACCAAAGTTGGCCGCACCACGAGAGGAAGATGCATGATAAACAATATTCATAAAAAAATTCCCAAAAAAATTTATAGCAATGGTAATTGATAAATGGAAGCCAGTTTCATTCTTGCATAATAGTTGATGAGGAAGACTAATGGAATAGGAGTAAAATTGGAATCATTTAACTCAACACTACTAGCAAAAGCATTTTGATAATTTTCGACATAAACCCGCTGCAAAATACTCGAATCTGTGAGGGTAATGATCGCTGGTGTTTGTCCATTAATCTTTGTTTGATTTAGCCTTTCAAAAAATTGATCCATCCGCACTTTTAGTAATTTAAATTCCGTCGAAGTGACAACCACGTCTTCATTTTTTAGTTGCTTCAAATCAGGATGGGAAAAATCAGCAAAATCAAGCATCCATTTCATCATCCAAGGTGTTCTTTCATGAGAAAAAGGCATCGCCTTATTAACAAAAATACCAATTTGAGGAATCGTTTTTGTGGGCCCATGCCAACGATCATGATTCACGTAATTGGTCCTGCCATCAGATGAGAATACATCGAGATCAATGTCTAAGATAAATTTTTGGGATCCCAATTGCGAAGAATTAAAATAGGGAGAGAAGGAATCGTGTTTTGCATCAAAAGGAAGGGACTCAGTATTAATCGTAGCAATCGCATTTCTATCTTTGTTGATGGTTTGCTTTTCCATGACTGCTGGATCAATAAAATAATAAATATCTCGAATCACTTGATCATGATCATCGGGACTAAGAATTTGTGTTTGTTTATCTCGCATCTGAAAAAAAACATTTGCCTCTGGATAAGACACAAGGCCAATCACATTCACTTGCATCTCGGACATAAAATCGTCGGCCTTCGTATGGATGATGGCACCTTTGGCAGGTTTAGATAGTCCATTTTCCACCGGTGAAAATTGTGTTGGCTGCGACCAAGGAGGAAGAGAAAAAATATATTCTGTCGTCAAATTACTGGCCATGGAGGCAATCATCGGCTGGCCAATAAATTTCACATTTTGTTGGATGGCATATAAAAGGAAATCCTTAAATTTTTCTAAGTCTAAATTTTTAAGATAAGGAGCAACTTGCTTCCACTGTTTGGGAGTTAATACTTTTTTTACTTCGGCATAATAGTTATCTTTGCCTTGAGCTTCAAAATTAGTCATATCTAAAATTTGCACGGATTGCTCGAGACTTAAATCCGTTAAGGCCTCGGTATCTAGATGTTGATAGACATGAAGTAAGTCAGTATGGGTATCGGCATGCAACAAAGGAAGACCTGAGGAGGGAATAATTCCTACTCGTTTTGCTTCTAGCCATTGAAAAAAAGAAGAATTGTGAGGGTTTAAATTATGAAACGCGATTTGCCCATTGAGATCTTGGTCTTTGAGAGTAGGTATTAAATCATAAAAGCTGGCCCATATTTTATAAGCGACTCCTAGAATTCGTTCATCATAAAGGGTTAAGTATTTTTTGGAGCTCCAAAAGTAATTAAAAATTTTGCCAAAAGCATCTTTAACTAGATCCACTTGCTCAATATTTTGATCGCGGGTATGTGACTCAAACCAGTTAAGAATGTTCATGAGATTTCTCGCCATCTCAAGATCTTGAAGAGAATAATGCCTACCATCATTTTCTAAAATTTCTTTTATTTCCAGTCGTACTAAGCAAAAAGATAATTGATTTCTGGAAATTTTAAACTTTTTAAATTCTGTCCTAATTTGTTCAACTTTTGTCTTGTCTAGCGACAAATCAAAAATCGCTTTTAATTTTAAGACCGCCTCTGCTTTTTCGACCGCAGGAATCGCCTGTTTTAAAATTTCTCGACCAGTTGATAATTCTTTTTCATCAATGTCTTTTATTTTTAAATTTTCATTACTATCAATTTGACAATAATCTCCCATTTTCTTCATTCTTAAAGCAATGCGAGTGTTGTAGGAGGTCAATAAAAATAAAGTATCATCATCCAAATGAAGACTGTATTGAGGGGCCTCTTTTAAATTTCTTAAGGCCGCCAAAGATTCCTTATTTTTTTTGATCATATGAGCATAATTTTTTGCGCCATGATGATGATTTCCGTGAGACCAACAAACGCCAGAAAACAAAAATAAAAAAAATATTAATGATAATGTTTTACCTAAAGACACAAGACCCCCGTTAAATGGATTATGGGGAAATAGTTATAGTCAAAATTTTTATAAATGGAAACTTAAGCATGATGGTAAATACAAAACCAAGTAATAAGGGATCAATAGTTTTTTCTCATAAGAAAAAATTACCTATTTTAGCTAAATTGATAGTTTAATTGTTAGTTTACTTAAACTCAATTAAAGGCCTTCCCGTATTGGCCCCACCACTTTTTGGAGGTACACCGAGTAGAAATTCAATGGTTGGCCGGATATCTAGGTGGGACTTTCTTCTTAGGTTTTGATATTTCAATTGGTGATTGTCTAAAATTTTCTTAGAAGGAAGGACATAGCTCCAAACTTGATTAGCAGAAGTGAACGCACTCAGATGAATAGGCCACAAAAATCCGCGTCCACGCCCATGATCTGTGGTGATCACAATGGAAGTATTTTTTCCATAGGATCCCATGGTATTTAAAATTTTTAGCAACTCATCTATTCGATCATCTAATTCTCTTATGCTGTTTAAATATTTTTTATATTTTCTTTCATGAGCGTACTCATCACTATCCACTAATTGAATATATAAAAATCTCGGACGATGTTTTTGCAAATAAAATTTTGAAAGCGCAAAAGTATATTTGTCATACCTTGAACCCCGCCAAGGGGGAAGATCGGTTCGCATTTTTTCATTAACTTCATTTAAAAAACGTTCTTCGCGCGGCGTAAGATTGGGTTCAAAGTAAGGTTCAAATTCAATATTTCTCGTAATTCGACCAGGTTGAGATTCGATGGCAAGGGCCAACTGTTTCCATGAGGCAAAGGTGGCCAATTTTTCTTTTGAAATTCCTGATTCAAAAAGATCATCAAAGATCGTTTTTCGGAAGGTGTTGGGACAACGATTCCACTTACAAATATTTTCAAATTCTCCCGATAAAAGAGAGCGATAACCAGGTAAGCTTATCGCCATTTTATTGGCGATGTGCATCCGCGGAAAGGATATCACCTTGCCTAACTTTTCGAGACGTTTCAATTTTGGAAGTAATTCTGTCCCTCGTTCTTCTTGCGCTATTTCCGGAAATCTTACCCCATGAAATATTTCTTGGAATCGAACGCCGTCGATGGTGATTAAAATAACATTTTGTTTTTGTGCTAAAATATTTTGACAGAGAAAGAAGAGGAAGGAGAAAATTATTTTTTTCATACTCGAAGCATAAAAAAAAATACTCCGTAGTACACATTTAGATTTGGTTAAGAGTAGCGACTATTTTACTCAGATTTAATTTTTTCACCTAACCCATATTTTTGCGGAGCCCGCGAGTAGAGAGATTTTGCCTCAGGCAGCCAATTGGATAAATCACTCTTGCGATGCTCTTCAGACGGGTGAGTCGACATCCACTCGGAAGGCGCTTTTCCACCATTGGCCGCACCCATGCGCTCCCACAAATGGATCGCCTCTTCAGGATCATAGCCGGCCTCGGCCATATATTTTTGTCCCACCTGATCAGCTTGGGATTCATCACCTCTCGAAAATTTTCGATCAAAGAAAGTGATGGCAAAACCGGCGGCGGCTCCGGTAAGTCCACTTAACGTTTTACATGTGGACGTTTTACAAAGCATTTGGCCACCCAAAATGGCAGCTCCACCGACCACGGCTCCGATAATATTTCCTTTAATCGCGCGAGCATATCTTTGCTTTCCATGTCGCTTAGTCGCATGCGCCACTTCATGGCCCATAACGGCCGCTAAAGCAGCTTCATTTTTTAGCACTGGCATGATTCCTGTATAGACCGCCATTTTTCCGCCGGGCATACACCAAGCGTTGACTTCTGGACTATCAATGAGCATCCATTCCCACTTAAAATTTTCGCCGGAAGCATTGGCAATTCGCCTCGCAACTCTGTCCACCATCGCCGTCCATTCTTTATTAGTAGAAATTTTCGCTTTCGCCTTTACTTCTTGATAGGCCTTGAGGGATTCAGCATTTATTTGTTCATCCGTCGGTTCGCTGGCGCCGGGAATGGAAGAACAACTTTGAAATTCCAACGTCAATAAGACAAAAAATATTACATAAATAGTTTTCATTAATTTCTCACTCGTTATCTTTTTCTAAAATTAAACTTAATTTTTTTAATACCATATCATGATCACTTTTAGAACACATGACTTTCAAAGTTGTGCCGTGCTCATCATACGTTTCATCAAGGACACGCATGCTCCCGCGAATCAGACCAATGATTCCTTTGGCCATATAGGGAATAAAAATATTCTCTTCTGTCATATGAGATTCAAAATAACTTTGAATTTTCTGATGCAAATTTTTTACATCTAAGGGATTGCGAGTGGAAATCATAAGCGAATCTGGAAACTCTTCTTTGAGATGAGTGATTTGAGAAATGGTGAGGTTATCTCGCTTATTTAAAATAAGAAGATGGGGAACTTCAGTAGCACCCACTTCTTTGAGCACATTTTGGGTGACTTCTAATTGGGAGCGAAACGAAGGGTCAGAAGCATCCACGACAAATAATAAGAGTGAGGCATGAAGCGCCTCATCTAACGTAGATTTAAAAGATGCCACCAAATCGTGGGGAAGTTTTTTAATAAAACCTACCGTATCAGAAATTAATATTTTTGGTCTGGTTTCTGGATAGAGAAGGCGAACAGTGGTATCCAAAGTGGCAAAGAGTTTATCTGCTACCAATACTTCACTTCCCGTTAAGGCCCGCATTAACGAAGATTTCCCTGCATTAGTGTACCCCACTAGCGCGACAGAAATTTCTTGCGACCTCCTCGCTCTTCTGACCTCATGTTCATTTCCTATAGACTCAAGCTCCAGTTTTAATTCTTTAATTCGGTCGCGAATTCTTCTCTTATCTAATTCAAGAGCACTCTCTCCGGATCCCTTTCCGCCTTGACGATCCTCTCCTCCGCCCGTTTCTCTAAGACGTGGCGCCACATAGGTGAGTCTAGCTATTTCAACTTGTAGTTTGGCCGCGCGGGTTTTTGCATGCCTGCTAAAAATTTCAATAATGACACCGGTACGATCAAGGACTGTCACACCGACTGCACTCTCCAGGTTTCGAATTTGAGACGGAGACAGATCTTGATCCACGATCACTATTTGTGCACTTTTCTTATTTTCCTCGGCCAATAAAGTATGATCTTCTTCTTCAACATCACCTTCCATTTCATCAATTTCATCTTCCAAAATTTCATCTTCACTTTCTTCAATCTCGTTCGTAGCTATCTCCTCACGCTTCTTTGCTGCTTTATGAGATTTTGCAGTAAACACGGCGGCAACCACTCCGCTTCCCCCTGTCCATTCAGCCAGTTCTCTCAATTTTCCTTCACCTAAAATGAGCGCCGCTCGATCGGAAGATCGCTTCTGGGTCACTTGTCCTACCACTTGATAACCAAGAGTTGTGACCAAGCGAGTTAATTCGGCCAACGAACTATTTACTTCTTCTTCAGAAATTTTGGGCAATTGAATTCCCACTAGTACAGCATTTTTCATTTTGATTTTTTACTTTTTTAGTAACTACCTAGGTCCCTCGTAAATTTCGCCACTCTACGGACTCCTTTTTCTGCGGCTTGCCAGGAGCAAGCCTCGAAACGTCGTCCTAGTCGTGACGAAATTTCCAGAGGGCCTTAGGTAGTTACAAAACCACGTAGGT
>JARXAH010000098.1 GCA_029865945.1 Bacteriovoracaceae bacterium
ACCTACGTGGTTTTGTAACTACCTAAGGCCCTCTGGAAATTTCGTCACGACTAGGACGACGTTTCGAGGCTTGCTCCTGGCAAGCCGCAGAAAAAGGAGTCCGTAGAGTGGCGAAATTTACGAGGGACCTAGGTAGTTACACTATTTCTTAAGTTTGGCGTACGCCGTTGGAACTAAATAAAGCGTAAGGATCGTAGAAAAAATAACTCCACCCATAATGGTAACTGCCAGCGGAATTTTTGTTTCTGCCCCAGGCCCGAGGGCAAAAGCCGCTGGTAGTGCACCCACAATCGTTGTTACAGATGTCATAATGATGGGCCTAAAGCGAATAGGGCAAGCATACATCAAAGCATCTTTGACGGAATGCTTGGTTCCATTTTCTGGATTTTCTTCTAACGTTTGATTGGTAAATTCCACCAACAAAATGGAATTTTTCTTCACAATACCCATGAGCAATATGATTCCAATTAAACTGTAAATATTTAAGCTCACACCTGATACATATAAGGCCACGAAGGCCCCCGTTAAACTAAAAGGGAGGGCAAGCAAAATAATAACAGGATCTAAAAAACTATTGTACTGAGAGGCGAGTACGATATAAGCGACGACAATTCCCAGCAAAAAGACAAATAAAAATTCGCGCATGGTCTTTAAAAATTCTTTTGATTGGCCACTTTCGGTAACCACGTAACCAGAGGGAAGAATTTTTTGCACTCCGGCCTTTAATTTTTCCATCACCACATCGTGAGATAATTTTCCGGCCACATTTCCACTTAACGAAATTTTTCGTTGGCGATCTTCTCGTCTCGTCGATAGAAGTCCATCTTTCACTTCAATATTGGCCACCTGATCCAGCGTGATTGTTTCGCCTCGGTTGTTAATAATAGGAATGGTTTTGATAAACGCCAAATCTTGCAACCAGGTTTCTTGGTATTTGAGGCGCACATCAAATCTTCTTCCGTCTTTGCTATATTTTCCTAAAACTTTTCCTCTAATAGCAGCATCAATGGTTTGATTAATCGCCTGAATGGAAATGCCATGCATGGATGCCTTATCTCTTTGAGGCGTAATAAGTAACTCAGGCACAATTCCTTTAAAGTCAGTATCCACATCAACAACTAAACCTGATTCTTTAAATAAGGCCTTTCCCTCATTTGAAAGTCTTGCGAGAACATTCCACTCAGGGCCAATCACAGATAAATCGATATCATAATTGGCACTTCCTCCTCCAAATCCTTGCTTGGAGGGATCTTGAATGACCGCAAAAATTCCTGGCACTTCTTTGGAAATTTTTTCTCTTAACTCATTGGCCACATCTTCATGGGAAAAAATTTTCTTTTGACCTTCTCGTAGTGGGCGATCCTTTTTAGGAAGTAAACTTAAGTAAATAAACGCAGAGTTCGATTCATTTCCACTCATTCCCCCCACCGTTAAATAATAGCGTCTCGCTTCTGGGGTTGCGCTGAGAATTTTTTCAACCTTAAGCGCCTTTTCATTAGTGAAACTAAGCGAACTTCCGGCCTTGGTTTTTAACATCACCATAAGTATGGATTGATCTTGCGCAGGCGTAAATTCTTTGGTGATGAATTTTGGCAAAATGAGAACGGGTAAGAAAAATAAAAACGAAAAGAAAATAGTTAGTTTAGGTCGATCTAATGACCACTTAAGTGAACGTTTATAGTATTCCGTAAGAGTACTCAGCCACTTTACTTCTTTTAAATCTTCTCCTGATTTTTTTCCTACCTGTGAGTATCTCATCGGCGTAAAAATCAAGGCATCAAGGGTTGATAACAAAATACAAAAGGTGAAAGTGACGGCAAATTCATAAAAGAATTTTCCCACGATCCCGCGCATGTAACCAATGGGTAAAAAGATGGCCACCATGGCAATACTAGTTGCGATCGCTGCCGATGCTATTTGATCTGTTCCCGCAATCGCAGCAAGGCCGCGGTCTTTGATGGTTTTCCCCATCCTCGTAATATTTTCTAGGACCATGATATTGTCATCGACTACAATTCCCACCGCGAGAATTAATCCCAGCATGCTAAACGTGTTTAACGTAAATCCCATCCACTGCATAAAAAATAATGTGCCGATAATCACCGTTGGAATGGATAAAATAATATTAAATGATGCGCTCCATGATCCGATAAAAAGCCAAACGATAAAAGCTGTTAACACCGACGATAAAAGTATCGTGAAGGTGAGTTCATCAATAGATTCTTTGATGAATGTGGTTCCATCGTAGTTAACTCCCATATCAAAACCAGGAGGTAAGGTTTTTTTAATCTGTTCTAATTTTTCTTTAATCTGATCGCCCACGGCCACCGCATTAGAGCCTCTCACCTTTCTAATTCCAAGCCCGATCGCCGTTTTTCCATTCACTCGTCCTATTCGCTTCACGTCATCAAGGCCCAGTTCAACAGAAGCAATATCTTTTAGCTTTCTAGAGGTATAATTGATTCCTCCACCTCGCTTCAGAAGTGAAATGTTTAAAAATTCTTCCACGGTCTTGGCCTCACCATCGGCCCGCACGATGAGCTCTTGGTTTTTTAAATCAACACTTCCGCCCGGAACTTCTTGATGTTGTTCTTGAACCGCATTGGCCACGTCCAGAGGAGTTAAATCAAATTGTTTCATGGTCTGGGGATTCATCCAAATTCGTAAATTAGGATCAATATATCCCCCTAAAATAATATCAGAGACGCCGGAAATATTTTGAAAACGGTCGCGTATATTGTCTCGAACATAGGCCATGAGTTCATGTCTGGGAATCTTATCCGCAGTGACTGAAATCCACATAATGGGACGATCTTCTGGGTTGGATTTTGTGACGATGGGTGGATCAATATCTTTAGGAAGGCTTCTTTGGGCCTGCCCGATTTTGGCTTGAATTTCTTGAACACCGATATTGATGTCGCGGTTCAATTCAAATTCCACGGTGATATTTGCTTCTCCACGCTTGGTGTTGGAATTGATGGATTTCACTCCCTCCACTCCCGCAAGAGAACTTTCCATGACGTCGACCACTTCATTTTCGATGATTTCTGGAGCGGCCCCGGCCCACCTAACAGAAATATTGACGACTGGAAAATCCACATCAGGCATTCTTGCAATTCCTAATCTTAAATAACCAATGATCCCAAATAAAATTAAGCTCAGCATGAACATCCATGCGAATACGGGCCGTCTAACGGCGTAGGCCCATAAACTGCGGTTCTGATTGGTACTCATGGTGTTCTCCCCAGCAACGCGTAGTATTGGAAGACGCTTTTAACTAAGCTAATTTTTGCCTGATCAATGAGTAACAAATTTTGAATATATAAATTGAGCGACTGATTAACTTCTAAGTTATTTGCAAGGCCAAGTTGATAATCTTTTTTCAAAGATTCGTAACTGGATTTTTGAAGTGAGGCACTTTTACTAGCTTCTGCGAAGGCAATCTTTGCATTTAAAAATGACTTCGATTGAATGTCAGCGTTTTGATGCAGTAAGTTTCTTTGCCGAGATTTTTGTAAGAGAGACTGGTTGCGCCTGGCATAAACTTGCTGATTTCTAGCAGCAACGATGTTCCCTTCAAATAATGGCCAGGTAATAAATAGACCTATATCCCAATCAGACCCTTCAAAGCTTACATCGGCCCGTTTACCGTAAATATTGGCGCGAACATCAATCTGCGGAAAATGGTAGGCCTTGTTTACTTTTGATTCTTGTTCAAAGGCAGCTATTTGATGCTCTAAAGATAATAAACCGGGATGTAAATCAAGTTCCTTTGCATCAAGGCCCACTTGCTGGTCTTCAATCTTTGGTAAAACCTTGGGCTCTTCAATATCAGTGAGGTCTTCAACTTGAGAAAAATTTTTAAGTGAAATGATGGCCGAATCCAAGGCCTGTTGGATCGGCGCCATTTGCGCAAGCACTGATGAGGTTTGAGATTTTGCGTTAAGGAGTTCTGATTGCCTAGACTTTCCAATTCTAACTCTCGCATCCAAAGTAGCTTCTCTCTCTTTTGAAAGCTCTAGTAATTCTTTTTGCCGCTTAAGGCGTGCTTTTTGCCACATGACTTCTGCTACGAAATCGAGCAAACTAGTTGCTACGTCTCGCTTCGTTGATTCATAGAATTGTTTTTGCGCCTCTTCCAATTGACCAAGTCTTCCTAGTTCATGAAATTCTCCCAATCCTCTAAAAATTCTTTGGTTAGCGACTAACCTTACGTTTTCTAATGTTCGATCTGGGTTTCCGGAACCAAAAGCTGTTCTCTTTTCTACTTCAACAAAAGAAGATTCCAAACGAAGCGTCGGATAGATGGACGATTTTGCTTCTTCTTTTTGTGCGTGAGTAATTTTAGAACTCATTTCGGCCACTAAAATATCTAAGTTGAGTGATTTGGCCTTTTCAATTAATTCCTTTAATTCATAAGATTTCGAAAATCCTCTGGGAAGGTCAAAAAAAAAGAGCAAAAGCAATAAGACATGAAAAGCAAATTGAGAGAAACGATTTTTTTTATCCATGCTGCTACCTTTCATCTTTATTTCTATTTCTATTTCTATTTCTATTTTAGCTAAGCGTGATAATCGGTCCGTTGATGTTGCTCAAAAGTTGTTGGTAATTTATTTTGTAAAACCCACCGCTGTTGAAAATCTAACCACTGAGATTCAAGAATCCATGCATGAATATGCCAATAGGCAATTTGTGTTTTTTGCTCATGCTTCATTTGAATGACAAATTTAGGACGCTGTAGAACACTGACCTCTTGCTCAAAAAAAGTCGTGAGGTCCTCTAATTCCATCTTTTCATATAGGATGGATGCCGTAAATAAACGAATATGAGGATAGGGGGCGACCATCCACACTTCATTTACCATTCTATCTTTTGGAATATGAATAATGGACTCTAAATCTGTTTTTAGTTGAATCTCAACGCTGCCAGTTTGCCCCATGAACCAACCACAAATTTTGTGATCCCTTGTTTCCATCCAAGTGTTTAAGGGAATTTGTTTTAACCAAGCAGGAAAATCATTAGATAAGCGTAACGGCGAATGAAAGTTATTATTTCGTTGTCCCATCATCATGATGATTTGACCAAGTAATGAGAGCAGCGCCATCGATAAGCAGCTATAGAGTAATAAGGTTTCTGTTTTCATTTCTTGAATTCCTATTTTTATTTTTGTGATGACTGAACTAAGAAATATTCTCCATTTGACCAGCGTGTTTCGTTTGTCCACTTAATCGATTGCGCCGTTTTGCCAAGGTCTTGTTTGATTACAATTTCAGCGCTCGATGTGAAATAAAACTGCGAATTTGAAAATAGGGCAGCGTTAGTAAAATCAATATAAATTTCTTTTAACGTTAAGTTTTTTCCCGTTTCATTTTTGATAACTATTTCTACTAGTGCTTTATGAGGTAATACAGAATTTAAGTCAGGTGTTACTTGGAAATCATCATTAATAAAGAGGAATCGTTGTTCACTTATTGGATCCATCGCCGTGGGCAAAGAGACAGTATTCAATTCTAATAGAGGCGACGAATAGAGTTCGCAGACAACTTTTATTTGCAAGGGAAGGGAAATAACGATATGAGATTTTTGATGATGAGGGATAAGTAGAGGCCGGTTGAGCTCAAAGAGAAATCCAGGCTTAGCGAGACAGGGAACAAACAAAAGATCCAATTCCTTTAAATGTTGCGGAAAATCTAATTTAAATTTTTCACTGGATACGGCCGGGATTTGGTTTGTATCATAATCTACATTGGGGAATTGAAATGGGATCGCCTGCTTGGATACTGACATTTCAATGGAACCTTCCCTCGCGCATATAAAAAGCTGAAGTTTCCCCATTCCAAATCGGTGACAGTCACCCATCTTGAGTAAGTGGGATCCCCAAAAGGGGTTGGCCTGCAGCAAAGGGTTGCTACTATCTTTTATTTTATGAGAGAGATCATCTTGCATATGAGAATTCATTATCAACCTTTTATCCTCTAATCTTTTTTAAAGAGCGTTGAGATAAATTCCTCTAATCCTTTACCATTCACTTCGCAAGCATCACTTCTACATATTTGCCATTCTTGAGTGACATCAAAAGAATCTTTGTAATCTAAAACGAAACGAGACGAAAAATGAGGAATTAATTCTAGAAATTTATTTTCTTTAGTCCAATTAAAAGGAATTTCAACCCGTTTAAAAGCATTAGGGGGATAAATTAAAAATTTCAATCCTTCTCCAAAAGCGAGAGGATTTTGCAGCGCATGTTCTCTCACTTTTCGCATCAAATTTGAAGCAAGATTTCGGGACGATTCACTAGGAAATCCAAGGAGAGAAAGCTTGTTATTTAAAGAAATCCAAACGCAAAGTGATGATGCGTAGGATTGGTCATGATATGAGGTCAAGGGATTATCAATAACGGAATTTTTTACTCCCACTTCTCTTTGATAGATGTCATCATGAGAAATAAATTTTTCATCAATGATCTTCATTGCTCTCAAAACATAATCAAGATAGGTTTTTTCTCCACTTACTTGGTAGAGTCTAAAATAGGCATCGGCAAAAAAGGCATAATCTTCAAAGTATATTTTATTTTGATTGCCTTGAGAAAAAGTAGTAGAGTGCAAAATCCTTAGCTCACTAGCACCGTCTTTTGCACCTTTGTGATTAACGAAGGTTTGGTTTAATCCCACAATAACAGATTTTAATAACTGCTGGGCCTTCTCTTTGATTGGATCAATTCTCACGTACTGAACAACATCAACGAGTGCAGAAACTAACATGAAATTCCATCCTGCAATTCCTTTTTGATCAGTGGCAGGAGGAATTCGTAATTTCCGGTTATTTAAAATTGCGCGTCTGACCTTGCGTACAATTTCCCAATTTGCGGGTTGATAAAATTCTTCCTTGTGGATCGCATTTAAAGAAATCACATGAAGCCTGTCTTCAAAATTTCCTTCATCAGTAATACTAAACCATTTATGAATTTTTTCACTTTCATTATCCATCAATGTTTCATCAAACTGATTGAGGGCATCTTCAAATTCTTCCTTAGAAAAAGTAAAATACAAACCCTCCCTTCCCTCGGAGTCAGCATCTTGGGCCGAGAAAAAATATTTATTTTCCGAGAGCATTTCGGTTTGTAAGTAATCAATTGTTTGCATGATGCCATCTAAGACGAGGGGCGATGGAAAAATTAAAGAAAGTTTACTCAACACTTTAAGTAAACCGGCCTGATCATAAAGCATTTTTTCAAAATGGGGGACTAACCACTTTTCGTCAGTTGAGTAGCGATGAATTCCACCCTTGGCATGATCAAAAATCCCGCCCATCAGCATCCATTCAATGGTTTGAATAATGGGTTCACCACGCTCTTTGTCTACCACACCCTCTAAAATTTGCTCAATCATCGCTTCATAAAAAGCAAATTGAGGAAACTTAGGAGCTTTACCAAAACCACCAAAGTTTTTATCTCGGTAATTCTCTAGTGCCAGTAAAATTTGATTGGCCGAAGGAAAATGTCCCTCATATTTTGGCGCCTCGGTTATTTTGTGACGCTCTTTAAGTGACTCTATTAATTTATGTCCTTGAGATAGCATCGTATCTTTCGTTTCATTTTCGGAATATCGCTTAATCACTTCTTTACTCACGTTGAGAAAGCTCGGTAAATTTGGTCTCGATTCCAAGGGAAAATAAGTTCCAATAAAAAGCGGCACCATTTCCGGCGATAAATAGACTGACAGTGGCCATCCTCCATTTTTTCCCATGTAGTTGGCGGCCCGCTGATAATAAAAATCCACATCTGGAAATTCTTCGCGATCAATCTTAATGGAAATAAAATGTTCGTTTAAATACTCGGACACTTCTTCACTCTCAAAAGATTCATGGGCCATTACATGACACCAATGACAAGAAGAATATCCAATGGATATGAAGACACATTTTTTGCTTTCTTCGATTAATTTCCAGGTTTCCTCATTCCAAGATTTCCAATGAATAGATTGTTCTTCATGTTGCTTCAGGTAGAGAGATTTTTCTAAAGAAAGTAAATTTTTCGCGCTATTTTTCATGGAATATATCCTCATTTGTCTTTATTTATGTTAACTATTTTGAATGCAAGAAAATATGTTTTCAAAAACTAACAAAAAAGTGATCTCAAAAGTTATCTCTATTGATGGGCCAAGTGCCTCGGGCAAATCATCTATCACCAAATCGGTTGCCCAAACTCTCAATCTCAATCATATTGATTCTGGTGCCCTCTATCGCTACTTAACTTTTAAGGTTTTGGAAAAGGGCGAACATTTTCATTTAGGGGCCAATCTATTACTAGATATCTGGAAAGATAATTTGAAAATTGAATTTAGGCCAAGTTTTTCTCTTTTTTATCACGGTGTCGACCAAGGTCAATTTATTCGAGAGCACTCATTATCCGCTAAAACCTCTCAATTATCTCAAAACCCGGCGGTTCGCGATTCTGTGAATCAGGTCATGCGCGAGCTAGTCCAAAATTCTTCTGAATTTTGCATTCTTGAGGGTAGAGATATTGGAACAGTTGTGTTTCCTGATGCCGCGATAAAATTTTATATTACGGCCTCTCCAGAGGTTCGTGCTAAGCGCCGCTACACGGAATTAAAAAATTTAAATAAGTTGGGTGATCTATCTGAAGCACAAATCTTAGAAGATGTGGTGGCCCGTGATAAGGCGGATGCGACTCGGCCGATCGCCCCTCTGACATGTCCCAAAGATGCGATCATGGTGGATACAAGTGATTTAAATTTTGATCAAGTTTTAAAAATGGTAATCGAAAAAATAAAGGCAAAAATATGATGATTCAAAACATCCAGTCCTTGGGCGGTCTTACAAAAATATTTAGTGAAATGAGCAGCATCGGCCCTATCCTCGTGCTCGGAGATGTAGGCCTTGATAAATACACTCTCGGAGAAGTAAAGAGAATTTCTCCAGAAGCTCCGGTTCCTGTTTTAGAAGTAAAAGAAGAGCAAATTAAATTAGGGCTTGCTGCCAATGTCTCTCATAATCTCAACTCTCTTAAAATAAAGAGCACATTATGTGGTGTTGTGGGCAAGGATCGCCGCGCCAATCAATTAGAAAATTTATTAGAAGAAAAAAAAATATCCACCTGGGGAATTATTCAATGTGAAGATCGAATGACAACCTATAAAGAGCGGGTGACGACTCCGGTCCAACAAATTTGTCGTATCGATTATGAAACGTCTAGGGAATTACTTCCCGCAACGTCTAGTAAACTCATCGAACGAGTTCTTAATCTTTCCGAACAACACTCGGCCCTCATCATCGAAGACTATGGAAAAGGAACGCTCAGTGAGGTGGCCTGCCAACAGGCGATCAAGAAATTTAAAGAACAAAAAAAATGGGTTACGGTAGATCCCTCACGAATGACTCCTCCGGAATGGTATGTGGGTGCTTCACTCTTGAAACCGAACCTCATGGAAGCAAAAATGATGGTGGCGGCCCTAGGATATACAAAAATTTCTGAAAATCAGTGGCAAGAATTGTGCACCATTCTTCTCGATAAACTTTCCTTAGAGCACGTCGTCATCACCCTAGGTGGAAAAGGAATGGCCTATTTGTCCCGCAGCCAAAAAGAAGTAAAAATTATTCCCACACTCGCAAGGGAAGTTTTTGATGTTTCTGGAGCAGGCGACACAGTGATTTCCGTTTTAACATCCGCTCTTGTTTCAGGGCTTGATTTACCAACGGCCGTTTGGCTGGGAAATCTCGCGGCCGGAGTTGTTGTTGGGAAAAAGGGTACTGCCACTACAAATTCTGAAGAGATCACCACTTTTTATAAACAACATCACGAACTCCTTTAATTTTTGTGCAACGAACTCAATCTACTTTAGTTTCCTTTTTTTGGAGTATTATTTATCACTCTGAAAAAGGGAATTTAGAGGATGTCTTAAGTCAGATTTCTGGTTTTGCACACATTCCTTGCCCCGACCCCTGGTTTCCCACTTATAATCCCTCACTAAAATACTATTCCCAAGAAATGGGGGACGAATCACTATTGAAACGTTTTTTTATTTACTCCTCCACCCCCATTCTCCGAGAACAGTTACCTGATTATAAAAAATTTGCAGAATCCATCGAATTAAAATCCCTAGACTCGGGAAAGCGAACGATCAACATCGACCCAGGTTTTGTGGCCCTCGAACAAGTTGTTCTTTCAACCAGTAAGCCTTATTCCCACCGAATTCTTCTTACGGATGGAATTTATGCTGACCTTGTTTACTTGTTTCAGAATAAAAATTACCAAGTTTTGCCTTGGACCTATCCCGACTATCAAGAAATAGCTAAAATAAATTATTTTTTAAACGTAAGACAAAATCTGCAAAGGAATTTATGAACGCAAAGTTAAAGCATTTAGATGATATTCTTGCCCAATTCTCTGAAGGGCTTAGCAAATGTAATACCAACCAAGAACTATTAGATTGGAAATCAAAATTTATTGGCAAGCAAGGATCTCTTAATGAAGTGCTAAAAAACTTAAAAGATTTAAGTGAAGCTGATCGAAAAATTTTTGGCCCTAAGGCGAACGCAACAAGAGAGGCCATCGAAACTCAGTGGCAAACTAAGCAACTTCAGCTTGAGCGTACGATGATTGATGAAGAGCTTAAAAAAAATAAAATTGATATTTTTCTTCGCGACTCAATTACGGCCAATGCCCCACTTAAGGGTGCCATGCATCCTACCTACTTAGTTCAAAGGCGTATCGAAGATATTTTTCTTTCCATGGGATTTGAAATTTTAGATGGCCCACATATTGAAGACGATTTTCACAATTTTACGGCACTCAATATTCCTAAGGATCACCCTGCACGTGATATGCAAGACACCTTTTGGTTTAAAGATAAATTGCACTTACTTCGCACTCACACCTCCACCATTCAAATACGAGGGATGAAAGAACGTACACCTCCCATGCGTTTTGTGGGGCCTGGAAAAGTGTTTCGCTGCGAGCGCACCGACGCAACCCACGAAATGTGTTTTCATCAGCTAGAAGGGATGATGGTAGGGGAGAACATCACCGTTTCAAACTTGATCTATTTTATGCAGACCTTACTTAAAAAAATATTTCGCCGAGATATGGAAACACGTCTTCGTCCTGGCTTTTTTCCCTTTGTTGAACCGGGATTTGAATTAGACATACGCTGGAAAAAGCCTATAGCAACCACCGCTCGTGATCGTCACTCCGGATGGCTAGAGTTACTTCCATGTGGAATGATTCACCCGGAAGTGTTGCGTGCTGGTGGAATTGACCCCAAAAAATATTCTGGATTCGCCTTTGGATTAGGGTTAGATCGTCTCGTTATGGTGAACAACGGGATTAATGATGTTCGCCATTTTCATAGCGCGGATCTCAGATTTCATGAACAGTTTTCCATTTAAAAAACCAATTTTTTCTCAAAGGATATATTGTGTTAATTTCTCTATCTTGGATTAAAGACTTTGTTGAACTCCCTCCTATGGATGTACATGATTTGGCCAACGACTTTACTTTGCGAACCGCCGAGGTAGAAGAAGTTAAAACGCTCAATCAACACCTTGAAAAAATAATCGTTGTTGAAGTCATTTCAACTTTGCCTCATCCTTCTGCTGATAAATTAAAATTAGTTACGTTTCAAACAGGAAACGGACTCAAAGAAGTTGTTTGCGGAGCTCCGAATGTAAAAGTAGGAACCAAAGTACCTTACGCATCCATAGGTACGCAATTACCTAATGGGCTAATTCTCACTCCCAAAGAAATTCGCGGTGTCATTTCTCACGGAATGCTTTGCAGTGCCGATGAACTTCAAGTGGAAAATACCTCCAAAGAAGATGGCCTCCTCATTCTTAATTCCAGCGCAATCGTTGGCCAAACAATGGCAGAATACTTGAAAATGCCCACAGATTTTCTTATTGATGTGGACAATAAATCTCTCACTCATCGGCCAGATTTGTGGGGACATTTAGGTCTTGCACGTGAATTCGCAACGATCTATGCCAAGCCACTTAAAAATCCTTTTACGACTGATTGGCAGCAAAAATTGGAAAAACTAATTCCTCAAAACGCTTCATCTTTGAAACTTAAAGTAGATTCCAAAAGTGCTTGTAAAATTTTTTGGGGAATTGGTTTATCCAACATTAAAGTAAAAAAATCTCCTGAGTGGCTCTCTCAAAGACTTTCTGCCGTAGGAGCAAAATCTATTAACAGCATCGTTGATATTTCGAACTATGTATTATTTGAGCAGGGCCTTCCCAATCACATCTATGACCAAAAAAAAATAGAGGGAGATACTCTCTCTATTGAACTGGCCAAAGAATCTGATACTTTTATTTCCCTCGGTGATTTGTCCTATACACTCTCTCAAACTGATACCATTATTCGTGATCAAAATAAAAATCTGATCCTAGCTGGTATCATTGGGGGCACGTCCGCTGCCGTTACCATGGAGACGACTGATATTTTTCTTGAAGTGGCCAATTGGGAAGCTCCTATGATTCGCCGAACGGCCACACGTCTTGGTCTACGCACGGATGCATCCACACGTTTTGAAAAAACGCTTGATAGTTATTCTACCTATCAAGCACTCCTGCGCCTTATTGACCTTGTATTGCAAATTCACCCGGAAGCCAAAATACAATCCCAAATTGTTCACCATGGCCCTACCAACAATGATTATGTCGCACCTATCATCGAGACTTCAGCCGCTCGCATTAATCAGCGCCTAGGAACATCTCTCGAAACTTTGCAAATCCAAAATATTCTTAATTCTTTGGGTTTCACAATTGATACTTCACATCCGCTTTGGAAAATAAAAGTTCCTAGCTTTCGTGCATCAAAAGATATTTCGATCGAAGAAGATCTCATCGAAGAAATTGGAAGATCAATTGGATATGATAACATTGTTCCATCAGCTCCGCTCGAGGTGGTTCGGCCGGTAGAACTTATGGGGCGACGTCAATTCCATCGTACTATTCAAGATTTTCTTATTATGCAATCTCAAGCGACTGAAGTGATGACTTACCCTTTAGTTGGTGATTCTTTACTAAAAAAAACTTCCTGGCCGGATGTCAACCTTGACCTTCAACTCATTAATGCGCTCTCAGAAGATGCTGACCGCATGCGTCCTTCTCTCGTACCTGGTCATCTTCATGCGGCAAGTGAAAACGCAAAGCACTACTCTCAATTTAGAATTTTTGAGTGGGGGCGAACGTATCAAAAATCAAACGGAGATAAAAATTTTGCTAAAGAAAGTGAGAATCTCACGATTACATTTTTTGATAAAAATCAAAATATATTCAATCTGCTTTTAAGTGGATGTGAAAATTTATTTTCTCATCTTGGATTTTCTCTCCAGATAAAAGTTCCAGGTAGCGATAAATTTGCAACTTCAGATTTACTGCCAACTTCATGGATTGGAATTCATCCTCACGAATGTTTATATTTTGTTGTGAGAGGGAAAACGATTGGTTTTATTAACTCTGTTCATCCACTCCTACTTAAGAACATGAAGCTCAGAGGCAATTTAACCATCGCCTCTTTTGATTTCACTGAACTATCGATTGAATTTATTCCTAAGGTATTCAAATTTAATTCTATATCGAAAAATGATTCCATTAAGTTTGATTGCTGTGTTTCTATGCCTCTCAACTCTAGTGTTCAAGAAGGACTTGATTTAATTTTAAAATTAAAAAATAAACTCATTTTGGAATCCAAAGTATTAGATATTTTCCCAAAATTAGAATCAAATTCAAAATTTGTCACATTTCGCTCTTATTTTGGGTCAAATCAGGAGTCACTAACTCCGGATATAATCTCAAATCTTGAAAAAGAGGTGATCTCCGCTCTTGAAAAGGGTAATTTTCAATTAAAAAGAGAATAATTTTTTCATATTTGATCTTTTTGCATTGACCTGAATGAAATTTTTGCATATTATGACCCTTCCGCAACGATCTTTGAAATTCAAATAAAGTAAAGAATCTGTGCTTACTGTGTAAAAGCAGTTGAGTATGGATTACAGAAGAGAACCGATCAATTCTGAGAGAATGTGGAAGCAGCAATGCTTCTGGATACTTTCAAAAATCAAAATAAAATTCGAACGCTAATTTAAGTTTACTTAAGTTAGTTTCA
>JARXAH010000101.1 GCA_029865945.1 Bacteriovoracaceae bacterium
ACCTACGTGGTTTTGTAACTACCTAAGGCCCTCTGGAAATTTCGTCACGACTAGGACGACGTTTCGAGGCTTGCTCCTGGCAAGCCGCAGAAAAAGGAGTCCGTAGAGTGGCGAAATTTACGAGGGACCTAGGTAGTTACAAAATGAATTCAAAATCTCCCTTAAAAATTGCTATCTTTATGGGCCCAACGGCGACCGGAAAAAGTAGTCTTGCCATCGAGGCGGCAAAAAAATTTTCGGCAGAAATTATCAATTTTGATTCTCTTCTCTTTTACAAAGAATTAAATATTGGCGTGGCCAAACCTACGCTCGCAGATTTAAATTCCGTACCTCATCATTTAGTTAATGTCACCACCATAGATCGTCCGTGGGATGCGGCCATTTTTCGTGAGCGCGCCCTCACCGCTCTAAAATCCATGAATTCCACTTCTCGCGTGATCCTTGTCGGAGGAAGCGGATTTTATTTGCGCGCACTAACTGATGGCATGTATCCCTCATCCACAGTTCCGACTCCTATTAGGCAAAAATCTGATGAGCTCTATCAAAGTTCGGGCATTGCTCCTTTTTGGGAATTACTAACCCAAGTGGATCCGTTGAGTTACCAAAAATTATCGCCCAATGATCACTACCGAATAAGACGCGCGGTTGAACACTGGTGGTGCCATCAAACGGCCTTCTCTGAATCGCAATCTTTGTGGGAGACCGAAAAAAATTCTCAAAAACTTCAAAATTTATTACCAGCGAATCTATCCTTCCTGTATCTAGATCTACCCAAAGATGAACACTGGCCCATCATCTTAGAGCGCACTCGCACCATGGTGCACGCGGGTTTACTTGAGGAGGTGAGCGAACTGCTTAAAACTTTTAGCGGAGAAGAGCGTCCCTTGCAGTCTATCGGATATAAGGAGTCTCAGGCCTACTTAAGGGGAGAAATTCCCGGCGCCCAGTCGTCGCATTCGGTTACTTCCGAGGAGAAATTGATCGAACGTATTTATTTGGCCACGCGCCAATTAGCAAAATCCCAGCGCACTTGGTTTCAAAAAATGCCAAAAGAAACTTTTCATCCTCTGCAAGATAAACATAAAATCTTCTCATATCTGGAAAATTTTTTTGCAAGTGAATAAAACCGCCCTCCAAACAGGAATCATTCTATGAGTATGGCAACGCAAGAACCTTTAAAAGTAGTTGTACTCTCCGATGGAACAGGAGAAACAGCGAAAGGATTAATTCGCGCCGCCTTAAGACAATTTCCCGACCACGAAGTACTCTTTAGTGTTCACAAACGTGTAAATAATGAAACTGAAATTGAAACGATTTTCCACGAAGCAGCTCTTCATCATGATTTGATCGTCTATAGTCTTGTCTCCAAAAATTTACGAAATTTTGTTCAAACCAAATCCAAAGAAGAAAATGTGGTGGCCATTGATATTTTAGGGCCGCTCCTCGAAGCGATGCGGGGGGCCTTTTCGCAAGAACCGCTCTCAAGTCCTGGGACCCTTCACCAAGTGAATCAAGATTATTTTAAAAAAATTGAAGCGATCGAATTTTCTCTCAAGCACGATCACGGCCAATCTCCAGAGAGCCTGATCCAATCGGATTTAATTTTATTGGGTGGGCCACAAAGTGGAAAGACGCCGCTCGCTCTCCACTTGGCCATGGAAGGAATCAAAGTGGCCAATGTGACGATTACACCTGAGGTTGGTGTTCCTGCCAACATTTTACAGATGGAACAAAATAAAATTTTTGCCTTAACCATTGAACCACGAAAATTACAAATGCTCTCCCCTCTGAGCGAAGAGACACTTATCAAGCTTGAAGCGCAACAAAAATGGTGGCGTGAAACCTTAAAGCATCATCGAAGATGGCCAACGATTAACATGACTGACAAAACGTTAGAGGAGACGGCGGCCGATATTCAACGCGTTTTAGTAATGCGAAAGAGTAATGTTTCCAAACAAGGTAAACGTTTTACTTAAGAAATATTACATCGCCTTTTTTTTCTTTCCAAATCTCCACGATTCTTGAATGATTTTGCCTTGCATTCATTATTTATCGATTATCATGGAGGTTCTACATGCAAAGGAAGTCATCCTTTTTCTTATCGTCTCTTTTTCTTTCCCTCTCTTTTTCTTTTTCTAGTTCAGTGGGTGCGCAAGATTACGATCCCTCGCGAGTTATCGTAAAACTAGCTCCTGAAGTAGAGATTAGCGAAGTAACGACTCTTAAGTCGACTCGCTTACTCGATGAATACTACGTCATTCAAACATCTGATGCTGCAGGATTAGTAAAACAGTTATCAAGCAATCCAAACGTGGAAAAAGTTTCTTTAAACTATAAACGCTCGGTGGGATTTGCTCCTCAAGATCCTAGTAAACGATTTTTTAAATCACTCGTCTCTGATCCCTTTTTCAATGATGTGAGGGCCACAAAGCTCTGGGCCTTTGATGACAAAGAAGAAAATGGTATTGATGTCAATAAGTACTACGCCTACTTGGCAGCGCATCCAGAAATTAAAAAATCACCAGTACTAGTGGCCGTTGTTGATACGGGCGCAGATCTTACCCATCCAGACCTTCAAGGAAAATTTTGGGTGAATAAAAAAGAAGTTGCAGGGAACGGAATTGATGATGATAAAAATGGCTACGTGGATGACGTCAATGGAATTAATACCCTTCAAAGAAATCCGCAAAATGAAGCGACTGGGAATGTAACGCTTGATCCTGGCCCGTGTACATTTTTAGATTGTAGTGCTTCTCACGGAACCCATGTTTCTGGAACGATCGCAGCCGTTCAAAATAATAAAATTGGTGTGGCCGGTATCAGTTCTGAAGCGAAATTAATTTCCATTAAAACAGTTCCTACTGATGGTGATGAGACAGATATTGATGTTGCAGAATCTTATGCCTATGCAGCTAAAATGGGCGCAAGAGTTATTAACTGCTCTTTTGGTAAAGCTGTTAATGAAGGCGGAAACATGGTAAATGAGATGATCACCACCATTGCCAAAAAGTATAATGTCCTCGTCGTGATCGCGGCCGGTAATAGCAACCAAAATATTGATACCACACTAACCTACCCTGCTTCCTATCCAAATCCCTATACCGTAGTCGTGGGAGCATCGACTTCAGGTGGTTCGCGAGCAAGTTTCAGTAATTATGGAATAAAGAATGTGGATATCTTTGCTCCAGGGCAGGGAATCGTTTCATCCGTGAAAGGTGGCTATCAATCTTTTGATGGAACAAGTATGGCCGCTCCCCACGTCGCAGGAGTAGCAGCAGAGATTCTAAGCGTGTTTCCAAAATTAAACGTGAAAGAATTAAAAGATGTTTTATTAAAATCCGCCGTTTTAGTACCAAGCTACGAACCACTTTCTGTGTCCGGAGGCCTATTAAATGTGATGGAAGCGTACAATTACGCTGCAAAAAATTATCCTAACAAGAGATAATTTCATTTTTGAAAAGAAAAAAGGGGGAAGAATTTATCTTCCCCTTTCTGGAAAATGATTCATTTTTCGTTCCAAAATTGATCGAAAAGCCCATTCTTTCTCTAATACCGGCCCTCAATAGTCAGATACGGCCTTCAAAACGTTTCAAAAATTATTTTTGCTTGAGTAAATTATTTTTGAGTAAAACAGTTGATTCCATGGAATAAATTGCTGACAATAGTAGATAGAAATAAAGTTTAAATTGATTTTAAACTTTTCAAAAATCTACAGGAGGTTCTATGGTAAAAAAAGCAACTAAAAAAACGGCCGCAAAGAAAACTGCTGCTCCTAAAAAAGCAAAAACTGCTGCTGCACCAAAAGCTAAAGCTGTTAAAGTAGCTAAGCCAAAAACTGCGCGCAAGCCAAATGCTGCTTTTCTTCGTCCACTAACTCCTTCAGCTTCTTTAGCTGCGGTGATTGGTGCTGCTGCGATTCCTCGCACAGAAGTCGTTAAGAAAATTTGGGTTTACATTAAGAAGCACGCGCTTCAAGATCCAAAAAATAAAAGAAACATCAAAGCTGATGACAAATTGAAGCCAGTATTTGGTGGAAAAGCAGTTGTTTCTATGTTCGAAATGACTAAAATGCTCTCTAAGCATTTAAGCTAGTTTCTATTTTTATTTAAAATTGAGAAGTGGGCATCAAGCTCACTTCTTTTATCTTGCTAATCCTCTAAGGTATGACTCTTGTTCGGCTCGATGGAAAATTTCATTCTCTCAATCACGCCTTCGCTTTTATCTTTGATAATAATTCGGTGTTCACCGGCCGGCATTCGGTAATTAGACACGGGTAGCTCTACTTCAAATTTTCTTCCATCATAAATATAAATGAGTCGGCTGCCCGCGGGATAGCGGCGATTCACATTGAGAAATCCTTCTCCCTTGCGTTGAAAATCGGGAATGATCACGTTAAAAGTTTTATTTTGCGCCGTTAATTTTAACTTGGTTTCAAACGCACCTGAGTTTCGTTTTTTTACCACAATCGAAATATCGGTCTGAAGCGGTACCTTTGTTCCTAGAGGGGAATAATCCACCTTGGAGTTATTGACGAAAATTTCCATGGAGGGATCAAAATTTTCAAAATATAACGTTCCACTCTCCCCACTTTCGGCCTTTCTTTGCGCAGCCGAATTGCCACTCTCTTTCTTTTTAGACGTTTCAGAAGCGGAACTTCTCGAAGATCCACTCAGCATATTATAGTCTTTGGGCAAATATCCAAAAAACGTAGGATCATAAAAATAGATGGCACCAACAACTGAAAGGGCGAGGGCCCAGTAATGACCAAAGGATCTTTTTTTACCTTCGTCGTCTTCATTATTTAAACGGTTGCGTGACGAACGTGATTGTCTGTCACCTACACTTCTTCCCCTATGATCTGTTAGGGTATTGTCTTTATCTCTTTTTCCTACATTATGCACAAGGGCCGCAGAAAAAACCGGAGCAACCTGGGAGGGATGATTGGAGGAAGACGCACCATTTTCCGAGGGAGATGATGACGAAGAAGCAGCTCCACGCAAATGAGGGAGCGGCGGAATGTTTTGATTGGCCATTTGCTGCATGCGCTTTTGCTGCATTGGCGTCGCCACTTTAATTTGCGCGCCTTGAGAATCTCCCGGGCCTCCCAATTTTCCGTCATCTAATTGCAATTCAACTTTGTTACTTTTCGCTGCAATTAAATGTTCCACCGTGTTTGGGTCGAGCGCAGTGATTGTGTTTTTTTCAACAACTGTCTCACTCATTAAGTCATGAATGTAGGGAGAAATATCCATTCTTCCAAATTCTAATAATTTTTCTCTATCCTTTCGAATTTCTTCCGCAAAAATTTCTCGTCCAAATTCTGCTAGATCTATGGGATTAAAATCTTGAAAATGGCGATACAAAAATTTAAGGAGAACTTTAGAAAATCCATACATATCTTTGTAGCGCAAATCCCGATCTTTATTGAGGGCCTTAAGCACGATGGCATCAAGTTCTTTAGGAATGGTTGGATTAATACTCGATGGAGCCGGAATTTTACATTCTTGAATTTGCTTAATAACGCCCATATCACTTGAGGCCGTAAATAATTTTCGGCCGCACAACATTTCCCAAAAAGTAATTCCGACGGCAAACATATCGTAGCGCTGGTCTAATTCTTGATTTTCAATATATTCCGGTGCGAGGTAGGAAAGTTTTCCTTTGATGGTTCCCGCTTGAGTGTTGTCTTGCTTCACATCTGTTTTAGCAATTCCAAAATCAATCACCTTCACTGCACCGTCATAAGTGATCATGATGTTGTGAGGGGAAATATCGCGATGAATAATTTTATAATGTTCGCCACTCAATTTATCGGTGAAGGTGTGAGCATAGTAAAGGCCCTGACAAACTTGCGAAATAATAAAGGTCGCTAAGTGAATGGGAAACGCTTCATTGCGTTTCTTTAATCTATCGTGAAACTGTTTTAAATTTTTTCCATCGACATACTCCATCGCTGTATACCACGTGCCCTTGTATTGACCGTAGTCATACGTCTGACAAATATTGGGATGATGAAGCGCAAAGGCCAACTTCAATTCGGTTTCAAACATTTCTTGAAAATTTTTATCTTTAGAATATTGTGGCTGCACCATTTTAATGGCCACAATTTTGTCGGCCTTCTCAGCGAGAAAACGCGCGCGAAAAATTTTCGCCATCCCACCGTCAGTGAGGTGATCCATAATTAAGTAGCGCCCAAATCGCTTTAACTGATGTATATCTGTTCCCGACATGACACTCCACTTACATGCATAAAATGAAAAACAGAACCTAAGCCTATCTCGGTTATTTTCCCTTCAGCATTTAATGAATAATGTTGCGGTGGCGCTTAAGCGGCAAAAATGACATAACATAATTAACGGACTATTTTCATCCAATACTGCATGAGTTTTTGAGTTTTGCTATTTTCTCCAAGATCCTTCCAATCGTAGCTTGTCGTTAATCCGAGGCGAGGTTGGTAACCCATTTGCTCCCAAAAAGTAGATAAGTCTTTATAGTCAGTGGGACGCAAATGATGATTTTCAGGACGAACAACACAGCAAAATGCAAACTGCTTTAATCCAACACTTTGCCCGAATTTTTCTCGCTCATGAAAAAATAGTTTACCCAGGCCTAATCCTCTATATTTTTCAGTGAGCACCGATTCCCCTAAATATAAAATTTGATTGGGATCCAAACCCACTTGCTGAAAAGGAATTTGAAAACTTTTCTCCTCCTCTGAGGCACGGATACAAGAAGTCATTCCCACAAACAGATTATTATGTTGCACTAAAAAAATGGTAACTACCTAGGTCCCTCGTAAATTTCGCCACTCTACGGACTCCTTTGAACGCCAAGCTGTTGGCCTTCAAATCTGCGGCTTGCCAGGAGCAAGCCTCGAAACGTCGTCCTAGTCGTGACGAAATTTCCAGAGGGCCTT
>JARXAH010000009.1 GCA_029865945.1 Bacteriovoracaceae bacterium
ATAACGGATAAATTTAAGCTACTCACTTCCCACAAAACTGACAAGTTATAAAGCTAAGTCGCCCACTCTTTTAAAAGCTTCAACTCATCCTCTAATCCCAGTCCTTGGTCCATGGAAAACAAAGAGGCCTGTGGGAGAGTTTTTTTGATTAATCCTTGTAAAATTTTTCCTGGCCCAATTTCTAAAATTTGCGGAGAGGGCGGAAATTTTTGAACGCTTTGCTCCCAAAGGACACTACCACTGATTTGCAAAATTAAGTTTTCCTTAATCACCGAGGGAGCGGTTCCAGCGTCATAGTATTGAGCATTGATGTTGGCGTAGTAGGGGTATTGATTTGTATTAAGGGACATTCCAGAAATATAATCCGCGAATTTGTTTTCTGCCGGCTTCATCAAAGGTGAGTGAAAAGGGGCAGACACACTAAGTTCCACTGTCCTAAGTCTTCCATTAAAATTCTTTTCCAACCAATCAATGGCCGCCAAACAAGCCTCTTTGTGACCTGAGATGACTACCTGATCAGGGGAGTTATAATTCGCCGGCACCACAATCAATTGCTCTTGGCTCACTTCTAAACAGGCAACCTGGATTAAATCGGCCGGCACTCTCAAGATTGCGTACATAGATCCCACACCAAGAGGGGTCGCCTGTTGCATCGCCTCTCCGCGCAGTTGAGTAATCTTAAGGGCCTGTTCAAAGGTTAAGGCACCGGCGACAAGTAGGGCGCTAAATTCACCTACCGAGTGTCCAAGGACCGCTTCAATTTTGATACCTTCGCCCTCTAGAATGGACTTTACCTTTGTCCAGTAAAGGTAGGAGTGCAAAACAATGGCCGGTTGAGCGTTGCGCGTGAGCGTTAACACATCACCTGGGCCTGAGAGCATGTGTTGGGATAGAGGCATTTGCAAAATGTCATCGGCTTCTTCCAGTAATTTTTTAATTTCAGGATCTTTGCGCATTTCGCCAGTCATGCCTACATACTGAGATCCTTGTCCTGGAAAAACTAAGATGCATTTTTTCATGGCCTTTCTTCCCTCAACACGATTGATATTGATATTGTTTTAATAACGAATGGCCAGTGCACCCGAGGTAAGTCCTGCACCAAAAGTAGCAAGTAAAAGTAGTTGTCCACGTTTAATTCGCTTATCTTTCACGGCCTCGCTGATCGCGATAGGAATAGATGCTGACGAAGTATTGGCATATTGATCAACATTGATAATGACTTTCTCTTTGGGAAATTTAAAACGATCACCAACCGCCTCAATAATTCGCAAATTGGCCTGATGGGGAATAAACCAATCAACCTGATCGTGGGTTGTATTTGATTCTCTTAGGACGAACTCACATTGAGAAGCGAGGGTTTTTACCGCCGCCTTAAAAACAGATTGGCCATCCATCGTTACAAAATTCTCTTTATTATCAAGAATTTCTTTAGTTATGGGAATTCTAGAGCCTCCGGCCCTTAATATGAGGGCATCTTTTTTTGTAGGATCCGATCCTAGGATGTGCTTAAGAATGCCCACTTCCTTGGGATTTCCCTCTGTGCGGCTGATAATCGTTGCTCCAGCGCCATCGCCAAAGAGAATGCAACTACTGCGATCTTCCCAGTTGTTAAAGCGACTGGTTAGCTCACTTCCGATGAGAAGAATATTTTTATAGGCACCTGTTTTAATGAGAGCATCTGCAACGACCATTCCATAAACATAACCAGAGCAGGCAGCATTGATGTCGAGTGATGGACATTGGTGAGTCATTCCCAAATTTTCTTGAATGAGGGAGGCCGTGTTTGGAAATAAAAAATCGGGAATGGTGACGGAAAATAAAATGAAATCAATTTCATTTGGACTTAACTTGGCCTCTTCGAGCGCCATTTTGGCCGCTTGAGTGGCCATGTAACTTGGAAAATCTTGCTTGGGATCTCCAATGCGCCTTTCTTTGATACCAGTTCTTTCTCTAATCCATTCATCGGTAGTATCTACTCGTTTGCAAAGCTCTTCATTCGTAACCACGTGTGATGGGACGTAGTGCCCAGTGCCTGAGATTTTCGAAACAATCGAATTCATATAATTCGTCCTCGGGAAATTCATGTGAATATTTAAAAGATGGTAGTCCGTAGGAAGTATTTATGCCAAGAATAAAAAAAGCCATCTTCTTAAGGTGGACTTGAGAAGATGGCTTTTTTTAAGAAAAGATATAAAAATCGAATTAAACGTTTTCCGTAGTCGCTTCTTCTGTGCCTGCTGCTTGTTTTACTTTAATCGTAAAAATTTCTTTACCACGATATTGTCCACAGCTTGGACAAGCATGATGCATGAGAGTTAAATCGCCACAGTTGGGACACTTCATGGGAAATTTGCGGTACAACTTGTGATGTTGTCCTGCGCTTCTAAGACCTTTTCTCATTACACTGGTTCGTTTCTTAGGGACTGCCACAGGATCCTCCTAGGTCATTTATTTTTCACGTAAAGGGTAAAAGTACCGTGAATTGAAAGAAAATTCAATAGAAAAATGGCCCATTAAAAAAAGTCAAATCTTTCATAAGTAAATTATTCTTGGTTTTTGACTGGAAAGGGATTCAAACAGAGATAAATTTGTTCATGACAGCATTCTTTTAAGTCGGCCCGATCTGGGCCATCAAAAAAATAAAGTTCGTGCATTTTCCCATCAGTGAAAATTTCTGTTTCATCTTTGTAGGATTCGTCGTCTTTAAATTTAGAAGAAACAAAACATGCATCAAAAGAAAGATCGAGGGAGTCATTCATCGCTTCAAAACTTTTTATACAACGAGTTTTGTATTCCGCTCTAATGCCTACGGTGATAGTCAGGTAATCGCCGAGCTCCGTACTTTTTTTTCGTTTGCCGTTGATCTTGATTTCTAAGTGAGAATTTTCCCAATTTTCTTCGGGCGTTCCCTCGATTTCATTTTCGTTTAGCTCGAGCAATAACTCTTTTACCCATGACGAATTTTTATCTAAAGAATAATTAAACTCTTCTTCAGGTTTTAATTTAAAGATAGCAAGGAGTGGGGATGTGGTTAAATCTAAGGTCTTCAGTTGTCATTTCTCCAGACGCGAGGGATAATGTAATTAACATTAAAAATTATGAATGAAAACATACAAAAATCGCAAATAGAAAAAGAACAGGAGCTCAAAAAATCTCGCCAGACTAAATTAGGCTGGGAAGATTTGCGAGTGGCCATCCTCACTTCCGACTGGGAGTTGGGGCAAGAAATATCCAAAGTACTACGTCTCTATCAAGTTTACGGCTTTTACTACGCAAAATTATCTGAGCTCTGGCAATTACTCAGTAGTGAATCTATTGATCTTGTCATCGTGGATGTGAGAAATCTTGATGACGGCGAGTTATTTTTAAAAAATCATCCCTGTTTTCAGGGCAATAAAGCTGATAATAAAACAAAAATTGCTTTTTATTTTTCACCTGCTCATCAAAGTTTACTGGGGGCCGTTTCAACGTTGGATTCCATTGGTTATATTAATGGTGAGTTATCACTCTCACATCAATGCCACCCCATTCTAAAATCCGTTTACGCGCTTAAAGAATTAAATCAGCAACTGTTTGATTCTCAGCAAGAAAATGTAGTCATTCGAAATCGTCTCACCAAGCGAGAGCTGGAATTAGAATCCTTTCGAAGAAATGTGCTGAGGTTGCAAAGAGCGACCGAGGTCATTTCAAAGTTGCAGCACAATCAGGTCGCGAGTCCCAAGGATTTTGTTGATATCCTTTGGAAGTTTTTTCATCAATGGAGAGTGATCAAGAACTTTTCTTTTATGATGCTCAACAGCTCTGGTCAGCGCATGGTTTCTCCAGAAATTTTATCTGATAAGTATGTAGAGCTAACTTCTTTTTGGTTGGAAAAAGCGTGTTTGACGGGAATTCCCCAGCATGTGCAACAAGCCGCTCATGAATTGGTATTAAATCACGAGGATTTTTCTCTCAATGCCATTACGTTAAAAGTTTGCGGTCAAAATGATTTTCCAGATATTTTAGTTTTCATTACCGCAACCGAAGATTCTCAGGTGGTGGATTCATCACCTCACGCAACTCCTCAATGGATGTATCTAGAGCAAATTTTAAGTAATCATTTTCGGCATAGTTTGCTTTCCTACCGGCAGCAATCACAAAATTCCGCAGATTTTCAAATTCCCATGTGGGACGCCTTGGAGATGCTTGAAGAAAATTCTCAGATGAACTTAGATGGTGGCCAAAAATGTGTGAATATTGATTTTAGTGAATGGAATAAATGGATCGTTCGGCCATCGAATCACAAAATAAAATACCGCAGTTTTTGGGGAGATTTTGTAAGTCAGCTAAAAGATTCCCTCACAAAAGAATGTAAAGTAAGTTGCTTTGGTACCTGGGGGATTTTGGTATTTCTTCCAGCTGATTCCTTTGAAGTGAATTTTCAAAAATGTAAAGCTCTTACGTCTAATTTTGAGTACTGGCGATATCTTAATGATTCTCAAATTTCTGTTCCGATGCAGATAAGGCCACGAGTTCAGATTTTAATTAACGATCCAAAGTATTATTTAAAGCGCTGTATTTTAGATTTAATGCCACTGCCGGATGAGGCCCAAGACAATAAAATGAGTCGGGAAAGGAAAATGGATCTCAATGCGGGCCCAAACAACTCTTCATATTAATCTAAATTTTTTTTTAGAAAATTTTTACTTAGCTTCAAAAAAATCGGGCGACCGTCCTATGACGGCGATGGTGAAGGCGGATGCCTACGGACATGGAATGGGGGAAGTGGCCCAATGTTTGGAAAATGTTCGTCCGCCATCTTTAGACAGTTATGGTGTCGCGACTCTAGAAGAAGGGATTCGTTTAAGAAATGAAATTAAATCCAGTCCTACCGACATTTATATATTTTCTGAAAATCACCTTTTACCTCATTATCCTTTAAATCATTATCCGGATTGCGGATTAATTCCCGTCCTAAGTTCGCTCGATCAAATAAAAATTTTTTTCCATGATTCGAATTTTAAACATGTACCTTTGTGTATCAAAGTTGATACGGGAATGAACCGCCTGGGGATAAAAAAAAATGAGCGAGAGGATTTAGTTAAAATTTTAAAAAGTTATGGACGAAAAAGTATTTATCATTTCATGAGTCATTTTGCTTGCAGTGACACTCCGGAGCATCCCCTCAATGGAGAGCAAAGGAGTGAATACGAAGAGTGGTTAAGATTTTTGAGAAGCGAAGGAATCATGATGGAAAAAACTTCTCTTGCTAATTCGGGTTCCATATCTCATGAGCTGGAAAATTTTTGTACTCACGTTCGCCCCGGTCTTAGGCTTTACACTGGATATGGAGAGGAGACGGAGGGAAAAACAATTTCTTCTTTAGAATCAGAAATCATTCAAATTAAAGAATTGCCGGCCAATACTCCTTTTGGCTACGGGGCGGCTACGATGGGGCGAGCAGGATGGCTTTATATCTTACCCTTGGGATATGCTGACGGGTTGCTCTTATCTGCGAGAGGCTTTAAATTTTTAGTTGAAGAAACTGAAGTCGAGATCGTGGGCCGCGTAAATATGGATTTGGTCTATTTGTGGTCGGAAAAACCATTGAAGAAGAAAGTGGGTAGCAAAATAATTTTGTGGTCAAATCAAAATAATCAACTAAACTCACTTGCGAAACATCAAGGGGTTCACGTCTATCAGGTGCTCACAGGAATTAGTCATCGCGTGCCAAGAATTTATCACGTAAAATAAAACACAATGGAAATTCCAATTAAGACTAATATTGTAAAAAAATCGATTGAGCAGTTGGGTGGATCAATTACCGAGTTACTTAATGGGCTCGGGGATTTTTCTATTTATATGGGAAATGTTTTATTTTGGTTGGTAAGGCCGCCTTATCGTTTTCCTTTATTTTTTGATCAAATGTACTTTATTGGAAATAAAAGTATTTTCATTGTGGTGTTAACTTCATCATTCTCAGGAATGGTGATGGCCTATCAAACATTTTTAGGATTTTCCACGATCAATGGCGACTCCCTCGTTGGCCCTGTTGTTGCGATTGGTTTGGCCAAAGAGTTGGCGCCTGTCTTTACTGGCCTCATTGTGACGGGAAGATGTGGGGCCGCCATGGCGGCGCAAATTGGTTCGATGAAAGTCACGGAACAAATCGACGCTCTCGAAGTCATGGGCATTAATAGTTATCAGTATCTTTCGGCCCCCCGTCTATGTGCGGCCTTTATCGCGCTTCCGTTTTTAACTGCCATTTTTTTACTCATTGGAAATATGGGCTCTTACATGATTGGAGTTCACGTTTTAAATATTGATGCGACTTCTTATTTTTCTAAGCTCAGCGACTTCATGTCACTTAAAGATGTCTATGAAGGATTAATCAAAGCGGCCTGCTTTGGATTTTTAATTGCGATGATCGGCACCTATCATGGATTTAAAGTGGAAGGTGGAGCGGAAGGGGTGGGCAAGGGAACAAACCTTGCTGTCGTTTGGGGAATGATTACGATCTTAGTGACGGATTTTTTCCTAACAAGTGTTTTAGTCAAATTATTGGAATAAAAATATTCATGATAAATGCCATCATTAATGCTGTAGATATTGAAGATGTTTCCAAAGATTTTGGTGAGCACCACGTGCTCAATCATCTCAACTTTCATGCCCCACAAGGTAAAATTACCACTATCTTAGGATTTTCTGGGGCCGGAAAATCTACACTTTTGAAACACATTCTAGGGTTATTAAAACCCACCTCAGGAAAAGTGAAAGTTCTAGGGAAAGACTTAGCGTCCTTGAGTGAATTGGAATTGCGAGAATTTCGAAGAAAATTTGGCATGCTCTTTCAATATGCGGCCCTCTTCGATTCCTTTTCCACTTTTGAGAACATCGCTTTTCCTTTGAGAGAATTTACGAAGCAAAGGAATCAAGAAATTACTGATCGAGTGGAGCACTTAATGGACGCTGTTGGCCTGGCACGAGATGCAAAAAGTAAATTGCCTTCTGAACTTTCAGGAGGGATGCGAAAGCGGGTCGGTTTGGCCCGTGCACTGGCCTTGAAGCCTGAAATTATTTTGTATGATGAGCCAACGACAGGACTTGATCCCATTACAACCAAGATGGTCAATGATTTAATTTTGGAAACTAATCAAAAAAATCAAGATGTGAAGTTAACTTCTATCATTATTTCTCACGACGTGCAGGCGACCTTGAGAATTTCTGATTATGTGGCTTTCCTAGAAAAGGGAACTATTGTAGAGTTTCTACCGACAGAAAAATTTCAACAGTCAACTAATCCCATCATCCGCAAATTCCTAGACTTGTAGAATTTTTGAGGTTTGTTAGACTGAAACTAAGTAATCTATTTGGTGAATAATGAGTCAATTTAAAGTTGGTCTTTTGGCGCTTATGGCCCTCGCTAGTTTCGGTATTGTTGCGTTAAAAATAACGGCGAACAAATCGATGTTTGGTGATTTTGCAAAATACCGCGCGCTAGTAAAAGATGCGACGGGAATTTATCCCCGAACTGCGATTAAGGTCGCCGGGATTAATGCCGGAACAATAAAAGACATCAAGCTACAAGGCGATTCAGCACTTCTTACTTTCGACTTAGATCGATCTATTCCCGTGACAGTGAATTCTTACTTAAGAATCAAGACCATCGGATTTCTGGGTGAAAAATATTTAGATATTGTCGTTGGCCCTCCTACTGAAAAGCGATTGAAAGAAAATGAATACATCAATGTGAGCGGTGGTGCTGGCCTAGAGGATTTAGGGAAGGACGCTTCAGAAATTTTGGCGGAAGTAAAAGATATTGTGAAGATGGTGCGTGAGGCCATTCGCAATGAAAAAACTCAAAATTTAGTTCGCGATATTTTGGATAATGCCAACGATGCACTTGCCGTAGTGAAGCGCATCACGACTGAAAATGAGGCGAAACTCAACCGTATTGTGGATTCTGTCGATCGATTGACTGCCCAGCTTGCGTATCAAACTGATGCGAATGAACGTGATTCTTTGATGGCAGATTTAAAAAAAATTGGGCCAATCTTAGATGATGTGAAAGCTTCTTCGGCGGACTTAAAAATTATCATGGCCGATGTACGCGCGGGGAAAGGGACAGTTGGAAAATTACTTCGCGATGAAGAAGTGGTCGATCAAGTCACAGAAACTTTATCTAGCGTTAATACGCTTATGGGACGAATCAATAATTTACAGGCCGAACTTTCTGTTTACTCTGGCTACAATAGCGACCAAGGGGGAGCAACGGAAATTAACGTGGACTTGTATACCGCTCCCGAGCGATTTTTCCGTTTAGGGGTGGCCACCAATGAATTTGGCCCAGATGCTGCAGAAGAAACTGAGACAACGACCACTGGTACAGATGGATATAAATATACAGAGAAGAAAGAAGTTGATCGCAACGGATTTCGATTTAACTTACAAATGGGACGTAGATTTCATCAATTTGCCATCAGAGTTGGTCTCATTGAATCCACCGGAGGTATGGGAGCGGACTACGACGTGACTTCCCTTGGAACGAGATTTTCTGCGGAAATTTTTGATTTCTCAAAAGATTCTGGAGCAAATCTTCGCTTGAAAACCGATGTGAGAGTTTGGAATATTATTTATACCCGACTAAGCTTAGAAGATATTTTAACGACCAATCGTAGCTTTACTGTTTATGCAGGGTTGGTGTTTACCGATGATGATATTGCGGCCCTCTTAGGACTGCTCGCCAGGTAAAAGGGAAAGATGAAAGTTTGGATGGTTCGAACCAAAAGTAATTTTTTGCTTGGCCCAATTTCTAAAGAGAAATTGATCGAGCTCATGGAATCGGATTCCGTTCTGCCAGAAGACGAAGTATCTTCTGGAAATGGTCATTGGTTTTTTTTTAGAGAATTATCACTCGTCAAAAAATATATCTACGGCAATGAAATTCAGTCTTTTAATCCAGTAAGTGAAGCATTACTTGAAAGATTGGAAAAGCAGGCCACGGAAGATACACCTGGGCCCATTGAAAGAGAAAAAGATATTACACTTTTTAACTTTCAAGGGCGCAAATCCTAGTTTTGCTATTAGTTTTTCTTTGTTAGTCACACAAATTTTTTAAATATTCTAGTCGCTTTGTTTCATTGGCGATACGTCTATCAAGTCGTTCTATTTTTTTAGGATCAGTCTCGCTGTCTCTTTTATCCTCAAGTTCAGCAATTTCTTTTTCTAAGGATTCGATTCTTTTTGCAACCTGTTCTTTGACCACATCGGAGCACGCTTTATTTCCCTTCGCACAATCAGCTATTTTATCTTCGATCTCTTTTAACAACTTCTGAGCATTTTCTAATTTATCTTTGAGGCGATCAGTGGCCCCCTTTTTGGCAATTTTTTCTTCTAATTCTGCGATATATTTAATCAATCGCTCTTTAAAACGATCTAATTCTTTTGGGTGACAGCCATTAAAAAGAAATTTTAAGGAGTTTTTTAATCTATCGAATCTTTCTTTGGGAATAGAACCTGCACCATCGGATGGGCCGTTTTCATGAGGGTCAGAAACCCCGCCTGAATGAGTAGGGTCTATTTGCGCACTTGCTTCTAAATAAACTTGACTAAATTCACCTAAATCTTCCGACAAGAGTGCACTTTTTTGGGCATCGGAACCTAGATCTAGAAGGGAATTAAGAGAGAGTTCATCAGCAATCGGGGACGCATTTGTGGCGGTGTTGGAGGTTTTTTCAAAACAGCTCGTTAACGCCATGAAAAGTAATAAACTTAAAAAATAAAAATTTTTCATATGTGCACTCCTTTTGAAATCATAAATTCAGAATAGGTTGATGGAGGGCTATTCGGAGAAAAATGAAAAAAAATAAGGATTTGCAAAGATGAAATGAACGAGGAGAGAGAGCGGAAGTGTCAATAATATGGGGCAGTATTGACGCAGTATTAGACGTTAATCGTTATCGTTGTTTTGTTGGGTGAGATCAACTTGGGCATGAAGAGAAGCGAGTAAATCTTGAAACTCTTGATCAACGAACGCATAGTCATTTAAATGCTGATTTTTTTTTGAGGAAAATTTAGGGCCGAAAAGCTGCGCGATTTCTTGAGTTTGCTTGATTCCTTGCGACTCTTCCTCTGATGCCAAGTCTTTGGAGATTTGACCATAAAAACATCGCAAAGATTTTAGCCTTTTTTGCCAATAGGGAATTTTACTTCCAATTTCAAAAATAATTTTGTCTTGTAAATTTTTAAGCTCATGAGAAAAGGCGGGATGATTAACCATAATCACAAGCGTATCGCCATCTATTTTATTGGGCCTGGTGTGTTCATAGACCATCGGCCCAACAATATCCCCCCACAGACTCATGATCTTGAGAAATTGCCAAAAGTCTCTATCCTTCTTGGATTGAGAACTAGAAAAATCCCTTCCACTTGTGAGATATTGATTCAGAGGTTTAAACATGTCTTATCCATTCCCTAAACTTATCATAGGCCTTTTTTTAGGACTATCCAACCTCTCTTGTAGTGGTTATGTCATCGGAAAACGTGCCAACCCTTTTTTTATGTATCGTGTAGAATCCATAAGTGTCCCTACCTTTGCCAATGAAACACCAATAGCAGACGTAGGAACTTATGTTGGACAAGAAGTCGTCAACATGTTGGCCGAATTTCCAGATTTAAAAATTGTTGGCGGAGAAGACCGTTCCACCGATGCAGTGCTCATTGGCAGATTGGTTTCTTCTTCAAGTAAACATAAAGTGGTGGATAATTCTCAGTATCTTAGTTCTGATTCGGTGGCACCAAAAAATACGGGAACTAGAAATCCTTTCCTCGTTCCTTCTGCTAACCTCTCATCCATGACTGCTCAATTTACGTTGATGAGTCATGATGGAAAAGTTTTGTGGTACAAAGAATTGCCGTATCAAACGAGATACACGGTTGAACTTTATGACGGAGAATCTGCTAATGTTATCGTCACTCAAACCTTAGAAAACGCCAGACGTTCCTACAAAAACTCTGCAAAAGAATTAGCAAAAAGCTTAAGAAGTTTGGTCATTGATGCGTTCTGAAATTATTTCCATCGATCAGTTTTTTACAAAATGGAAAGAACTTGAACAACAAAAACATTCGATGTTGATTATTGAGGTGAAAGATCCCACCCTTTCTTACTTATTGGGCAAGTGGGTGAGACGAAACATCCAATCTCAAAATGAAATTCAATGGATTGATGAAACTAATTACTCAGCCTCTAAATGGTTAAATGATTTTTGTACCTATGATATGTTTATCGATCAAAAATCTTTTTTTATCTCTCATCTTGAGGAATTGAACCCTGACATATACCAATTATGGGAGAAGTCAAAAAAGCAAGTCATCGAAAATATTAAGTTGGTCGCCATCCAAAAGAAGAAAACCCATTTTGAAAAATTATTGACTTCGGACTTTGGTTTTTTGCTAAAAATTTCTCCGGTGAATTTTTGGCAAATGGATTTAATTTTTCGTTTTATAGTAGACGTAGAAAATTATTCTTATCCCAACGACATCTATAAAAAATATTTGAAAGATATCAGTTGGGATGCGTCCACGTTGTATCAATTTTGTAAAAAGCTGCAACTTTATTGGCAACAGGATTCTGAAACATTTGAAGAAAAATTATTGGACGCGCTAAACGAAGTTGCCAAAGATAAATTTAAAATTCTAGATCTAATTAATAGTAAAAAATATTCCTCATTTTTTTCTGATTTTTATCAAATGCTCAATCATGATTCCACCAATGGAGAGTTATTTTCATTTTATTCTCTCCTTAGATCCCACCTGATAAAATTATTTGATTATAAAACCGGAAAAGGAGAAGCTCATAATCAATACGAAAAAAAAATTATGAGTGCGGCCAAAATATATACGGTTAGAGAAATTAACCAGTGGCTTAAGGAATTGTCTTCGTGGGAAGTGGCCACAAAACAAAGTTTAGATACAATCAAAAATATCATTCAATCCAAAATCATTGAGTCAAAAGCTAATGAAATCGCTGGTCAATAATTTCCCACCGATGATGTGAAATATTGAGAAACGCCGCCGATTCACTAGTAAGATTTAGTTCTCGGCCTAAGTCACCTGTCTCATAAGAGGAAAGAGTAGGTGGTTCATAGGTGAAAACCTCTGAGAAAAATTTTTGAATGATCGCAAAATAAAAATTTCTCACATTGGCCTGGAAAATGTTTAGTTGATCATCAATCCAACGTCCTCGTCGATAGGTTCGAAGATAATTTTCGTCAGGAAGATTAGAAAATAAAAATAAATGAATATTGCCGATCGTCGAAGAAGTTGTCGTAAATAAATTTACCGCTTCATTAGTCGTTCCTGTTTTTCCGATAAAGGTAATTCCAGGTCTCCCACTTGTAGTATCTTTTGCATATCGCTCTAAGGTCCCTTCGCCCGTCATCCCCAAGAAATCTTGAGGTAACATTCCACTATTTTGATCCCATTCATATAACTTGATGGCCGCTTGCAAGACTTCACTACAACGAGCGGAATTAATGAGGCGATCTTTTGATCCAGAAACAAAATCAGGTAGCCCAGATCCGGTATAAAATTTTGTTTCATTCGATAAACTTGGTAATTCTGATTGTAAAATATTTCTAAAATTATTTTGTCCGCCCATGAGCAGGAATAAGGATTCTGCGACCCAGTTGTTAGATTGGGTGTTCATAAACTTGATAATTTTACCAAGTGGGGATGAGTACAAACGCAAACGAAAGGCAAGTTCTTCGTCGGGATTTGGGGTAAAATGATCATCGAGGATGGGAGGATGAGTTAGTGACATTTTTATATTTAAGTTACTCTTTAGGCCTATAAGGTTTTCTGTTTGTGATATCTTTGATTTTTCAAAAAGATATTTTTTAAGTGCGTTGATTGTTTTGTAACTTTCTCCATTTTTAGCTGCTGAAAAATTGAAATAATTATTGAGCCAAATTTTCATTTGTTGTTCACCAGGCATGATTGGGCCTTGAAAAAACCTCTCTGGCTCAAGAAAGGAATGGGAATTAGATTTAGCATAGGGGTGAAATAAAAATCCTGAAGTGTAGTGAATTTCTTCTAGTTGGGTGATTGTTTTTTCGTTGAGGAGAGCTAGCATCCAGGACAATTTTTTTAAGTCAAACATGGGATCATATCCACCAATGAGATTGGCCCGATAAGAATAACCCTTTTGGGTTCTTGTTTGATAGATTTCTAGCGTTGTCGTGAAAACAAAATCTTTTGCCGTTTGCTGATACTGACTCATGGAATCGTGAAATTGTTGATCAATCCATGTTAAGGCCGCTAGGGAAGTAAATATTTTGGTGATCGAGGCAAGTTTAACTTGATCACTCGCATTGGGGCCATAAGTAATGTCGTGCACGCTCTTATCGTAACGGTAACAATGGCCGGTTCCGCTTTTAATGGCCGACTTTTGTTGTGCCGTGAAGACTTGTTTTTTTAATAATATTTCTAATTGCTTATTCCATGTGGCCTGAAAATCACCATTACTTTGAGATTGAGAGTAGTTATAATGAAAAGAAATAATAACCACGGCCGAAAAAGAAAAAAATTTAGAAAAAAACATGACTTCCTCAGAAAAATTTCAATTAGTGACCAATTACAAACCCTCTGGTGATCAACCTGTGGCCATTGGTCAAATTACCTCTGGATTTCAACAGGGAAAAAAGTTCCAAACTTTACTAGGAGTAACGGGATCTGGCAAAACATTTACTATGGCCAACGTTATCCAAAGTTTGCAAAAAAAAACTTTGATCATGGCCCCAAACAAAACTCTTGCAGCGCAATTGTATAGTGAATTTAAGCAATTTTTTCCTAATAATGCGGTGGAATACTTTATTTCTTACTATGATTATTATCAGCCAGAGGCCTACGTCCCATCGAGTGACTTATTTATTGAAAAAGATGCGGCGATCAATCAAGAAATTGATAAATTGAGACACAGCGCTACAAGGTCATTGCTTGAGAGAGACGACGTCATTGTGGTGGCCTCTGTGAGTTGTATTTATGGGATTGGATCTCCAGAAGAATATTATAAGGGTAGATTTAAGTTTTCTTGTCATGAAAAAATCACGATGCGCGATCTGCAATTATTGCTCATAAATCGGCAATATAAAAAGGCCGAAGGTTTTTTTGAGCGATCCCACTACCGAATCCAAGGTGACATTTGTGAAATTTTCCCCTCTGATCGCGATGATCGATTTATCAGATTGGAATTATTTGATAATGAAATTGAAAAAATTCAGTGGATCAATGATCGCACTCATAAACCCATCGAATCCATTGAAGAAATCACCTTATATCCTGGATCTCATTATATCGTAGAAGGTGATGTATTAAAAAAGGCGATCAAATCTATTCGCCAAGAATTGCGGGAGCGCCTTGGAGAACTGGAAAATTTAAATAAACATTTAGAATCGAAACGTTTGGCGCAGCGAACTTTATTAGATTTAGAGTTGATGGAGGAAATGGGTTTTTGTCCCGGAATTGAAAATTACTCCAGACACCTCATGGGTAATTTACCTGGACAACCACCGCCGACCTTGATTGATTTTTTTGGTGATGATTTTTTACTTATGATTGATGAATCTCACCTTACCATTCCTCAAGTTGGTGGGATGTATGCAGGGGATCGGTCGCGCAAAACTACGTTAGTGGATCATGGCTTTAGGCTTCCTAGTGCGCTCGATAACCGGCCACTTAACTTTCAAGAATACGAAGGAAAATATCGCCAGGTTTTATTTGTTTCTGCCACTCCGGGAGATTATGAATTAGAAAAAACTCAAGGAGAGTACAGTGAACAAATTATTAGGCCAACTGGGTTGTTAGACCCAATCGTGGAATATAAAGATGCCAAAGATCAGGTAAAGGATTTTTTAGAACAGGCCAAGATCGTGATCAAGAGAGGGGAGCGCGTTTTGGCCACAACGCTCACAAAAAAATTAGCGGAAGAATTAGCTAAATATTATAGCACCTCTGGCATAGCAGTGACTTATCTTCATAGCGACATCGATGCGTTAGAGCGAATAAAAATTTTGCAAGATCTTCGCTCTGGAAAAATTGATATTTTAATTGGAATTAATTTATTGCGAGAGGGCCTTGACCTACCAGAAGTTTCTTTAGTAGGAATTATGGATGCTGACCGGGAAGGATTTTTGCGCTCGGTCAGATCACTCATTCAAATTATTGGTAGGGCCGCAAGAAACTCCAACGGAAAAGTTATTCTTTACGGCCACAGTATGAAAAAAAATATGGAAGAGGCGATGCGCGTGACTAGTGACCGAAGAAAGAAACAAGAAGAGCACAATAAAAAAGAAGGAATTACTCCTAAAACGATTATCAAGCACTCCTCTTTCAATATTTTAGATGTTCTTCAAGGGAAAGATTTTTCTATTCCCGGTTCTGCACTAGAAAATGAAAAATCCGAAGATTCCCCACTAAATTGGTCGCCAGAAAGAATAGATGAAGAAATAAAAAAATATCAATCATTAATGAAAGAGTATTCTACGCAAATGCGTTTTGAAGATGCAGCCAAGATGAGAGACAGGATTAAAGATTTAACGAGGTTACGGGTTCTCATTTAATATTTTTGTATTTTTATTTTTTTTTATTT
>JARXAH010000081.1 GCA_029865945.1 Bacteriovoracaceae bacterium
CGTCGAGAGTGTGCCCAAGCACAGTCGAGGGACGACGTTTCGAGGCTTGCTCCTGGCAAGCCGCAGATTGAGGAATCCCATACGTGGATTCCGAAGGAGTCCGTAGAGTGGCGAAATTTACGAGGGACCTAGGTAGTTACCGTAAATTCACTTAATTTAAAAGCATTGGGACGATTTAATGGGACGATATAAGTAGATTACTTCATTAGTTTTATCAAGCTGAGCACTCGTTTCTTTCTATGTAAAACAATTTCCAGGTTTTTGACTTATTGGAATAAATAAAGTCGTATTGCATGTTATTTGCAGGATCAATTAATTGAGCTTGCTTAAGCGGTAAATAGTTACTCAATTGATCAGTCATGCTTTGAAAATCACTAACATTTGCCTCGTCATTAACGCTGGCAAAAAATTCTTTCAATGCTTCTACATTTTTCATACGTTCGCCCACAACTGGACGGTAGCTCCAGAGCAAGCCTTTGGTAAAATAGTCTTGTGGATTTGAATCAACAGCATAACCCTCACAATCAAAGTTCACCAGAGCATTAATCACTTCAGTTTTCTCGGATTTCAAATTTAAAGTTTGTTGAACGCCTGATCTTAAAGTTTCATCAATAGATGAATACTCTTTCGCCGTCACAGAAAGAATGATCCCCATAGCACCAGGCTGGTAATAATAATAAACAGTGTGGTTTAAAATTGTTTTAAATTTCTTTTCATTTTTAACCTTGTTAAAACAGCTCACAAATTCACCAAATTGATCTTCATTGTAAGTGGACAAATAGCAATCATCTGCTTTCGCAAAATTTAGTCCGAAGGCACACCACACTAGGCATCCAATAAAAAATGTCTTTCTCAAAATATTCATATTTTCTCCTTTTAAATAATAGTTTTGATATATTTCAACATAGAGTACAAAGCAACTAAAAACAAATCACATCAAACGATTAGTGAATCCTAAGCTGCCAACGCAGGCCAAAGAAATCATCGTCCTCACACGAAATTAACTTGGCGAAATATTTGTAAAAGGCTTAACCTTTCACATCATCTTATACGCAACATAAGTTTAACTTTAAGGAAGGGGGACTCTATGATCCATCGGATTCGGAAGATTGCTATTTTTTTCACCATCGTCATTTTTCAAACTCATACTTTTGCGAAGGAAATTAGTTTGATGAACTATAACTTGTACAACATGTTTGATTCCGAGCATGACGAGGGTAAAAAAGATTATGAATTTTTGCCACTTGAACTCAAAGAAAGTCGATACCAAGCAGAAACCGAAGATTTTTGTAAAAGTTCTGGCCCGAAAAGCGATTGCGCCTCAAAAGATTGGACTACAGATGTTTATGCTGCCCACATCAAAACCATTGCCGACGTCATTCGTCAATATGAGGGAAATGGGCCTGATATTTTGGTGATGCAGGAAGTTGAGAATGCTCAAGTTCTTAAAGATTTAATCAAGGAGCTCTCTGCACAAAACTACAAATATTTTGCCTTAATTGAAAATACGGACGCGAGGGGAATTGATGTGGGAGTGATTTCAAAACTTCCGATCAAAAAATCGGCCCTCCATAATCCAGGGCCTGAGTATCAAGGGGTGAAGCGAGGAATTTTACAAGTTGATTTTCAAGTGGGTAAATCCGTCATTACTATCCTCGGAAATCATTGGCCCAGTCCTAGGAGTGCCAATACAGAAAATGCACGTATCAATGCCTCCAAGCATTTTAGAAGCTTGGCGAATTCTCTTACATCAGATTTAGTCATCGGAACTGGTGATTTCAATACGACAGATCAAGAAAACACATCAAAACCAAAAGATGGTCATTTCAAAGAAAGTAGAATTTCTGAAACGAAAGATCAAAATGCCATTCATATTTTGTACGATGAGTTTCAAGACGTGAAACCTTATGTTGAGTCCCAAGGAATGAAAACATTTCCTGGAACTTACTACTTTAAAAATAAGTGGACTGTTCTCGATCGGTTTTTGATACGAAAAAAAGATTTAGCTAAAAAATCTAATCCCGTTAAGCCTAACTACGGCTCTTTCCTCATTTTTCATCCAGACTTTCTTTTTGATTTGAGTTTGCCTCCGAGTAACGTGACAACCCAAGGAAGTAGATCTCGAACGCGGGTTGACTATCCGGTTCGTTTTGAATGGAAAACTAAAAAAGGTTACTCAGATCATCTTCCGATTACGATGAAAATTAATATTGATAACTAAATTTTAAAGAATACTTTTTTCCTGGAGCGGGATATCCATTAAATTCTTGGGCCCGCTCCTCAAAAGCATTATCCAGTCTTGCGACGACGTTCCAGTTTTGAAGCGAATCAAAATTCATAAAAAAAGCATGCAAGCTTTGAGGCCTAGCAGGTAATAAATTCGCGGTATCAAAATATAATTCATTTCGAAATAACCATTCATGTCCTATCTTCAAGTGATCAGATATCTTAACTACTAATTCGTGGGTCAACTGACGGTGATATAAGTTAGGCAATTGTTTTTTATTTTCACCACGCACAGACGAATCAGATTCTGATTGATAAACAGTATAAGTGAAGTGAGAATTCAACGGATTCCAATTCAATTCATGGGATATCTCTAATCCTTGCAGCCAACTCTCTGGTAAGTTCGTTGGTGTTCCGACACCCAAGGAGTTAAAACTATACTCAATTTTTTTTTGCCAGCTTTGATGAAAAAGGGTTATTTCCAAAGCTAACGATAAATTATTTTTCTGCCAATAGGATGTTTCTAAACCCGTTTCCCACTTCAATGATTTCTGAACTTCCAAATTGGGATTTCCCTGTAGAAGCGCTCGCCTACCAAACAATTCATAAAAAGTGGGAGCTTGCTCAACTTTGGAATACTGCGCTTTCCATTTAAATAATTGAAAAAATCCTCTATTGATACCTAGGGATAAATCTGACACTTGATCTTGCATGGGACGCGCCGCCCCCTCTTCTCTATCTTTTAAAAAATCTATACTACTCTTCAAATAGACACCTACATTTAATGGCAAGATGGTGCTAGTTGTTTGTCCGATGACGATGTGAGTTCGACTAAATTTTTCGTTAGTATTTTGAAACTGGTACTGATCTTTTTGTTTTTCCTCTGCAAATTTTACGCCTCCGGAGGTAACTGTGCTCTGCCGCCACCGATCCACACCCTCCCACATCAGATGATTGACTTCATAATCATAGCGATTATTTTCTATCGTCTGGTAAAAGGTGGCGCCATAATCGTGATAATCATCTTGATTAGATTGATGAAGAAATTGCAGCCCGTGACTAATTTGAGGGGAAATATTTTTTTTAAGCGAACTCTGAAATCGATAACTTTCACGGTCCAAAGTTACAAATTGACCTTGGCGATTTCTCACTCCGGGAATATTTTGTCTACCTTTTACTCCGATCAAACTTCCGTCTAAAGTCAGAGAAGGGTTGATGGCAAAATTCCATTGTCCCTCGGCCTTGTGTTCGAAGAAGGAATTATTTTTCCTCTTCTCTACAACATCGTCAGAAGAATCTAGGGACGTTCCTTGATCGTTGATGAAATTAAAATTATTTTCTGCTTTTTGAGTTTGAATAAACCATGAAAAGGAGTTTTTATTTTTAGAAATATCTCCACGGTAGGTTCCATTGGCCCCTACTTTTTGGTAACCAAAGTTTCCGGCCTCCACTTGAAATTGTGTATATTTTGAAACGAACTTTTTTGTAAAAATTTGAATGACCGACTCATAACCCAGATTGGACCAAGAAGTAGATTGAGAGCGGTTAATCTCAATTTTAGCAATCATATTTAGTGGCACAATATCCCAAAAATTTTCCTGCCCTGGCCCACGCTCCCACACAACGCCATCGATGAGAAACAAAATGCGCTTAGCATCCGATCCGCGCAGAGATAATTTTTGAATCCCTCCCCACGTACTCGTTTGGCGAACTTGCATCGAGGATTGCCTAGCGAGTAATTGAGAAAGCTCGCCGCTATTTTTAATTTCTTCTTCCGTGATTAGAGTTATGGCATCGCTAGGTTGGGCCACACCGTGGAAGAGTTGACCATGAGAATTATTGGCAGATTCTTCAGGAAGACCAATGGGAACTTCCAAATTTTTATCAACTTGTGCATAGAGAAGTGATGACCAAAATAAAAGAGAAATAAAATGAACTAAATACAAAACTCTAAACCCATTGGGATAAGTTCTGATACAAGCGACTTATACAATGAGAATTGAGAAGGATTGGTATCATCGATTTTATAAATTAACCATGAGGGTGTTTCAGAGTTGACACCCAGCCACAAGGAATTTCCAGGCCCGGCCGATAAAACTTCAACCTTATCAGCGTCAACAGAGGGATCAAAATCCCAAATTGTATTTTGACTTAACGAGTATACTTTTAAATGATTTTTATCAAAATAGGCATACTGACGATAAACCACAAAATCTCCGACAACGGCAAAAGAGGAGATTTTTTGTTGATCGATCAAGGTCTTTAATTCATTTGTATCCAAATTGAAACGAACTAATCCCGCATTAGTAGCATTATTAGCAACTTCTGGATGATCTGGATCCCCAGTCATCATGAGATCCACCCCAGCAATATATAAGTATTTTCCAACTTTCTGGATTTTTGCACTCACATTTTTAATAGGTAATGTCTGAGCGAAAACAAGTTGAAACTGAGACGTTGTATCCAATCCAATGAGCGTAGCGGGAAGATTGACGGCCCATGGGGCCTGATTGCGATCGAGGTGGGAAAACACTAAATAGAGAATTTTGCCAACTTGAATGCCACCGGAGATTTCGGGAACTTGATCAGAATCAGCAATCCGATTAGGGTTTATCTTGGGATATAAGGATCTAAGATCTACGCGCCCGGCACGTACACTACTGCCTTGAGTGGCCTCATTATCTAAAATCCAAAAAAACCGACTATCGTAGCGAAGGAGAACGGAATATTTTGAAGAAATTTTTAATACCTGACTGGGATTAGCAGAAGTTAATCCCTCGCCGTCTGGGCCACTTCCGTCTTCTTGTTCATTAAAGGTAGAAATTTGCCACTGAGGAATTTTAGCAATTGAGTTTCCTTGCCAATTAAATTTCGCCAGCGAATCTTTATTGTAACGTTCCATAAAATATAATTGATTGGCATCACAACTCACTGTTATGTCAGATGTCGTTTTTAAAAAATTAAGTTGATAATCCAACTGATTTAAATCTGCAGAGGCCGCAAGTAAATTTACCTGTCCAACAGAATAATTTTGAGTTCGCTCTAAGAGTACTGCCTTGAAGGGAAATCCTGTGTTCAGCTGAAAAAAACCATTGGTATTATTTTTGGTTTGATCAGATCTGCCACAACTAAAACAGGCAATTAAGAAAAAAAAATAAAAAAAATTAAGGTGAGATTTCATGATGCTCCTATGACGCGTAGGTAAAAATTTTGAAGGGGCTCGGACTTTGGGCCAACAATGATGGTGCTTAAGAAAGCAACACATTATTCCCATTACCGTTGCGCGACAGTTCTGGACTTACACCAGATTCACCCTATTTTTGGAGACTAAACTTGATCAGATAGCTCTGTCAATCTAACGGCCATCAAAGACATTCTTTTCATTTGAGGGCAAAAAGAAATGAGCTATGCTTTTTAATAGAAGCAACATTTTTAAAAATCGCACAAGGAGGTGAGATTAATGTCTATTCCAAAATTCATGGTCATTTTATTTTCTATTAACTTTACTTTTATTCCACTCATGGCCTTCTCTCAAGAATGCTCATCAGTAGATCTAAGAGATAAATATCCCGATAAAGTGAGAGATCAGGGAGGAATTTCTTGGTGTTATGCCTTCTCTGCATCCGATCAATTAAAGTATCATTGGAAGACGCCTGATATCTCTGCCCCTCATGTGGCCCTAGAATATAATCAAACTTGGCCTGCCCTAACGATAAAAAATATGGTTCGTATCATTCGACTTTTTAAAAAAAATAAAGATCCTCTGAAAGAACACCAAACTGGATTTATTAAAACGGCCATCAAACGGTCAGTAGATGTAGGTCTGTGTAGCAGAAAAAAATTTCCAGACCTCTATGTAGAAAAGGTAGATATTTGGAGACATGGAAGTCACCGGGTTGGGCTTCGCGATGCAATTACTGACATTAACAATAATCTAAAATTTAGACTCTCAAGAGAGAGCATCCAGGACATTGGATATTATTATCGCTGGGGCAAGATGAGCGCAGGCGAATTTGAGACCATTGTTAAGAAGCACAATGCGGGAAAAATTTTATTAAACTTGGCGAGAAAATCCTGCGAAGGAAATGAAATTAAAATAAAAGATAAAAATTTTAAAGTTGTCCAATGGCCAAAATATTTTAATGTGATGGCCGCCATTGACTCTCAACTCGACCGCAGAAATTTAGCAAGTATAGACTACAATTCTGACATTTTAGATAATCCTAAAAAAAGTTCCATCCTCAATATCGGCGCCTTACACACCTCTTCCATCATAGGCAGAAGATTTAATCAAGTGAACAGACAATGCGAGTATTTAATTCGTAACAGCTGGGGAGAAAGTTGTGAGCGATATTTACCACGTTTCACCTGTGAAGCAGGAAATATTTGGGTAGATGAGACTACGTTAAAGAAAAATATTTTGTTAGTTACTTATATAGAAGACAATTAGGAGACTCATGGTTACGTGGTCATGTAAACACTTTGATCATCTTAGTGCTCGCGAATTATATAGAATCATCGCACTCAGAGAGCAAACGTTTGTGGTTGAGCAGAAATGTTTGTACTTAGATTGCGATGGGTATGACTTAAAATCTTACCATTTAATGGGAAGCAGGGACGGTGAGCTTGTCGCCTACCTGCGAATTATCCCACCTAAAATAAAAATGGAGGAAGTCTCATTTGGCCGAGTTGCTGTTTCAACAATGTATCGGAAGCTCGGCCTTGGAAGGGAGCTAACCAAGCAAGGCCTAGTTGAAATAAACAAATCATTCCCAGGTGAAAAAATTAAAATTTCTGCCCAAAAATATTTAGAAAAATTTTATGGAAGTTTTGGATTTAAGAGGCATGGAGATCCTTACCTTGATGTAGGAATTCCTCATATAGACATGTATCTAGGATGAGGTCTAGAGTTCTCGCATTTTTTTATCAATGATTTTATTTAAGGCATTCGTAAATTTTTCTTTATCTTTGGCATCAAAGTTGGCGGGGCCGCCCACCTCCATTCCACTATCCCGAAGAGATTTCATGAAATCGCGCATAGAAAGTCGTTCTTGAACATTATCGGTCGTATAGATTTCCCCTCTCACATCAATCGCCAATGCTCCTTTTTCTACAATGAGCGCGGCCAGTGGTATGTCGGCGGTAATAACGATGTCTGAGGAAGATACGTGTTCCACTATGTAGTGGTCGGCCGCATCCATGTCTTTTTTTACTTTTACTAATTTCACGAGTGGTGTTTTAGGAATAAACATCTCGCTATTGGCAACCAAGGTAACGGGACATTCAATTCTTCCACTAATTTTAAAGATCACTTCTTTAATGGACTTGGGACAGGCGTCGGCGTCGATCCAAATTTGAAACGGTTTCATGAGACTAAATTTTTTTCTTTTATTGTTTCTTTATCTTGATTTTGATTTTGATAATAGAGCACCGTAAAAAACACCGTTCCAAGAGAAGGAACAATCACATTCACAAGTGGTATATTTACAAGCAAAAAGAAAAAAGCACCTGATAAAAAATAACTTAAAAAATTCTTTAAAAGGTCGCGCATGGCCTGGCCGGCGGATAGCTCTTCTCGGCTCCAGGTAAAACTTAAATACTGAATCGCCACTAAAAAAAATCCCATAACTAAAGAAATGATCGCAAGCAGTGGGATATAACTGATGAGCAGCGCCACAACAGTAAGAAAGCCGATGAGTAAAATTTTCTTAAGTTCCATCCAAAGAAAGCCTGTGAGCCACATAATTTTTTGAGAAATACTTAATTCTACTTTACTTTTTGGAGTCACAAAATTTTTTGCCACCCTCTGACTTAACCAATCATTAAAAGGAGAAGAAATGAGCGAAATGATAAGAACGAAAGTCCAATTCAAAATAAAGTAAAAGAAAATAGCGAGTAAAGAAAAAATTATCCAAGCAAGAGTTGATTCATTGGCAGAAGAAGGGCCAAGCCATTTATCTAAAAACGGTTTCGTGTAAGACATGATGAAATCATTCAAGAACGCAAAAATAAAAAGATAGACCAAAATCCCTAAGATAATCGGAATGATGGTGAGCATCGAATTGACAGGGCCACGAAAGCAGAGGCGAAGAGAAGTTCCCATTAAGCTAATAGTTTTTCGCGGGCCCACAAGTACCTCCTATTTTATAAAACTGGAAATTGATCAAAAGGATAATTCGTAAAACGAAATTGATAGAGAGATTCAAAGTCTGACAAAGCCGATTCTTGGCCAAGAGGTAGAACTAAATTTTCTAATCTTTCCCAAGAAAGATATTCAAATGTAATGTCAGTAAGAACATTGAGTTCGCGGCACTTACGAAACTTTTCTTGAGACTTTTTTAGCATGCCTAAACAACCAATAATTTTTTTATCGCGGTAATGAATCATGGTGGCCGCGACTTGAATGACGGCCCAATAAACATAGCGAGCTGAGTCATTGCGATCCTCTAGCCACTCGTGCTCCAGTTCTTCATGACACTCCCAATATTTTTGTTGGTTGAACGTTTCAATACCGGAACGCATGCACGCTAGGTGCTTCCAAGAAAATTGGCCATAAGGATATATTTTTTTATCTTCGCTCTTCATCTTACTAGAAACCCATGGTTGATAGGCCAGCATCTACATAGAGAACTTGGCCGGTCACTCCGTGGGAGAGATCACTACACAAATAAAGTGCAGTTTTGGCCACATCCCCTTGGGTTATATTTTCTTGCATGGGAGCGCGCTCTTTGGCGAGGGATAATTTTTCTTTTAGGCCACTCACTGCAGATGCGGCGAGCGTTTTAATGGGCCCTGCACTAATCGCATTAATTTTCACTTTCTTTTTTCCTAAGTCCACAGACAAATATCTTACTGCTGCTTCCAGTGCGGCCTTCGCTACTCCCATCACATTATAATTAGGTATCACTTTTTGCGATCCATAGTACGTCATTGTGATCACGGATCCTCCTGGATTAAGGAGCGGCAAAAGGGCCGAGCTAATTCCCACTAAAGAGAAGGCGGAAACATCCATGGCCGTCTGAAAACCTTTGCGTGATGTTTTAATAAAATCTCGCGACAAATCCTCTCGCTCAGCAAACGCCAGAGAGTGAATGACAAAATCCACATTGCCCCATTTTTGTTCCACAATGTGGGAGAGGCGCTCATAGTGACTATCTTCGCTTACGTCCATCTCAAAAATAAAATCGGCTCCCAGCTCTTGTGAGAGAGGCTCGACTCGCTTTTTGATGGCATCATTTAAATAGCTAAGTGCCACTTGCGCGCCATTATCTTTTAAAATTTTTGCAATACTCCATGCAATGGAATAATCGTTGGCCACACCAAAAATGATGGCCTTTTTTCCTACAAGTAGTGACATAATTTTTTCCCATCGAATTTATATAATAGTTGGTATTTTAGATGAAAAGTTAGGGCATACCAAGGGACAAATTCAAAACCATCAGCTAAGCTTTTTTATTATGAATACAAATATACTTATGAACAATGACAAACGTCCACTCGTGCCGGAGTTTATCCAAAAACTTACGCCTTATCAGGCCGGAAAGCCCATTGAAGAGCTAGCGCGAGAAAAAAACCTCTCCAAAATTACAAAATTGGCGAGTAATGAAAACCCCTTGGGCCCTTCACCTTTTGCCATCAAAAAAATGACTCAAGTTCTATGGGACGTGCATCGCTACCCTGATATTAATGCCTACCATCTCAAAGAAGAATTGTGTCAGCTATACAAGCTCAAAAAAGAAAATATTATTTTGGGTAGTGGAAGTGAAGGAATTCTCAGCAGCATCGTGCGAGTCTTTTTGCAAGAAGGCGACGAGATTGTGACTTCAGAAAATACTTTTTTGGGTTTTTACGTCTTGGCGCAGGCGGTTGGAAAAAAAACCATTAAGATTCCTCTAACTAAAGATTATCGGTTTGATGTGGAAGCGATGGCAGACGCGCTCAATGAAAAAACGAGAATCATTTACATTGCCAATCCCAATAATCCCACCGGAACCTACATTACAAAAAAAGAATTTGATTACCTCATGGAAAAAGTTCCTGATCACTGCATTGTGATTTTGGATGAGGCCTATTTTGAATTTGCAAAAAGTTTGGCATCCGATTTTCCTGACTCCATGGATTATCGCTACGACAATGTGATTACGTTGAGAACTTTTTCTAAGGCCTATGGCCTATCGGGAATTCGTGTTGGATATGGTTTTGCTCACGAAAATTTTATCTTAAATTTAAATAAAATCAGACTTCCCTTTGAGCCCAATTCCCTTGCCCAGGCCGGTGCATGTGGGGCCCTTTTTGATCAACCTCACTTGCAGAGGACCTTAGAAAATAATTCCACTTTATTGAAAGTCTTAGTTAATTTCTTAAGAAACCATGGATTCCATCCCATTCCTAGTGTCACCAATTTTTTATCCATTCCCATGGGATCAGCGGAGGCCTGTGAATGGTTTTGTAATGCTATGATGGATGAGGGAGTGATCATCCGAAATTTAAAGTCCTTTCTTATGCCCACCATGGCCCGTATCAGTATTGGAACGCCAGCGGAAATGGATCATTTTTATGAAGTGTTCGCTAAAATTTATATTGATTTCAAAAATAGATTTGGAAATGTTTTAAAATGAAAATTGCAACTTATGAACGATCCAACGCTTTTGGAAAATTTAAGCGCTTAGGAGTTTTTTTTAATACGTCTACGATTGTGGACGTAAATTTTTGTTGGCAGGCGCACTTTGAGCAAACGGACTTTTATACGGCTCCCAAAAAAGCGTTCTATGAGGCGCCCAATTCCCTTTGGGAAATTTTAAACTGTAAGAGTAACGCCATTGCATTCTTTCAAGATACCCTACAGCATTATGATGTGCTCTCTCAGTTGGGGGTGCTAAAAACCCGCGATGGTGCTGATATCGCTTTTGATTTGAAAGATGATAAAAATTCTAAATTACTTTGCCCGCTGGATAAAATAAATTCTTTTAGAGATTTTTATACCTTTGAAGATCATGTAAAAAAAGGATTTGAGAAGCGAGGAGAGCCAGTTCCTGAAGAGTGGTATCAAATTCCTGTGTACTATAAGAGTCTCACCCAAAATATGATGGGCGATGGTGATATCATTCCATGGCCAAGCTTTACTAAAAAATTGGATTACGAATTGGAATTGGGCGCTGTCATAGGATCTTACGGAAAAAATTTAAAGGGCGCTTCATCATTGAAACACATTTTTGGATTCACGGTCATTAACGACGTCTCCGCCCGAGATTTACAGAGACAAGAAATGAAGGTTCGCTTAGGGCCATCAAAGTCAAAAGATTTTTGCACCGTCGTTGGACCTGTGATCACGACGATGGATGAATTCAAGTTTTCTAATCCGGATTTGGCCATGACGGCAAAAATTAATGGAAATATTTGGTCGCAAGGAAGAAGCTCGCAAATGCATCATGATTGGACCAAAATATTAGAATTTCTCACCTGGGACGAGGCCATACTTCCCGGAGATTTACTTGGTAGCGGCACCGTGGGAACGGGGTGCGGGCTTGAACTTGATCAGTGGATAAAACCAAGCGATGTTGTTGAGTGTGAAATTGAACATATTGGACGAATAAAAAATGTGGTTGGAATACCGAATACCTAAACTAATATAGTGAAGCAAGTTTGGTTTTCAAGAAGGAGAACAAGTGTCGAAGCGCCGAGACGTGCTCCTGCACGTCGCAGGCGATGTTGAGACTGTGCCAATGCACAGTCGAACCGAAGTTCGACGCACTTGAAAATCAAAATCGCTTCACTATATCAAATATTGATAAAGGATTATCCCTATGATCGATTCCTCATTTCGTTCCTCTGGAATTTTTTCCAAGCAGGCCCACGTAAAAATTCCTGATGGCCTCTACGAAGAAGAGCACGGCCGCAAAGGCTTTTTTGGACGAGTGTCTCATCTCTATCACGAACAAAAACTCACCTCATGGAAAAATATTGAAGGCGATTTAAAACCGCGAGCGCTCCCTACTCTCTTTGACTCCGTGGAAGTCCAAGAAAAATTTGCACCCGTCCTTTATAACAGCGATGTGATTTTAAGCTATGGAACTTTTTCTAAAACTTGGAAATCTTTTTGGAGAAATGGGGACTTTGATGAACTTTATTTTGTTCATGATGGTAGCGGAAAAATAGAAACCACTTATGGCCACATAAATATAAAAAAAGGCGATTACATCATTATTCCAAGAGGGACGACGATCAAATTTTTCATTGATTCAAAAATGAAACTTTTGCGCTTTGAATCAAACGGAGAATTTGAAGAACCGACTCGCGGAATCTTGGGGCCCAATGCCCTCTATGACCAAACCATGATTTTTGTTCCAGAAGCGGCACTAGGTAGTGAACAAAATTTAAGCGAATACCTTATTGAAATTAAGCGCGAAGGAAAAATTACTAAATTAACTTACGCCTTCAATCCACTGGACGTGAAAGGGTGGAAGGGCAATCTCTATCCCTGGAAATTATCGATTTATGATTATTGCCCGATTAATAGTCATAAGTACCACATTCCTCCGTCTGGTCACACAACTTTTGTGAGTAAAAATTTTGTCATTTGCTCATTTGTGGCAAGACCTCTTGAGAGCAGTAAAGAGCAAGTTTTAAAAGTTCCCTTTTATCATTCCAACATTGATTACGATGAAGTGCTCTTTTATCACGAAGGCGATTTTTTTAGCAGGGATAACATTTCTGCCGGTGCCCTCACCTTTCATCCACAAGGAATCAATCATGGCCCGCATCCCAAAGCGTTTCAAAAAGCGAACAACAAGGAATTTACGGATGAGTACGCAGTTATGCTGGATGCGCGCCACCCACTTTTAAGGTCGGAATTTTTTAGCAAGTATGAAAATCAAAATTATTGGAAAAGCTGGATGGAGCATTAAGTAATATGAAATCTTTTAAAATAGAACATGACTTTAAATTTAATTATAAATTTTTAATTGGCGCGATTGTACCAAGGCCCATCGCTTGGGTTTCAACCTTAAATATTGATGGTACTGACAACCTCGCGCCCTTTTCCTTTTTCACAGCGATCTCTGCTAATCCCATGATCATTGCCTTTTCCCCGATGATAAGAAGTAGCGACGGAAAGAAGAAAGATACCGTGATCAATATTGAAAGAGAAAAAGAATTTGTGATCAATTTTGTCTCGGAAGAATTAATTGAAAGAGTCAATTTAACTTCTACGGAAGTGGATTATGGCCACAATGAATTTAGCATGGCGAACTTAACAGCTATCAAAAGTGAAATGGTAAAATGTCACCGAGTCAAAGAATCGCCCATCCACTTTGAATGCAAACTTCGCGACATTCTTAATTATGGTGATCACGTGGGTGCTGGGCGCCTCATTACCGGTGAAGTGCTTATGGTTCATACTCGAGAGGACGTGATGGATGAGTCTGGATATTTTAAGAGCAAAAATTGGCACCCGGTCGGCAGAGGCGCGGGCAATGATTGGCATTTGAGCAACAATATTAGAGAAGTTGAGCGACTCATGAAGGCGCAAATCCAGAAGTGAGTTAAGGTTTATCATCGGTAACGAAAAAAAAGAAAGCGCAAGCCCGGCCTTAGAAATGTCGCAGAATTAAAAAAATGGGGAAAAAAAATTTTTAATCATAACTGCCAATTAAAAATTATTTTCTTTTCGTAACGACCTAGTTCCCTCCTAAATTTTGCCAATCTCAGGACTTCTTTGTACCCCAAGCTGTTGGACCTCGAATGTGCATGATCCTACTCTCGACGTGACCAAATTTCCAAAGGGCCAGACAACAACACTGTCATAAAAATTTTATTTCTACATTCATTAGATGAAATCAAAAATTCACTAAGGGATGCTGCCGCAAAAATAAAAAATCTGGATACTTTTAGATGCTCTTGTGAAGATAATACAAAAAAATAAATACCCACAAAAATAGTCAAGCAAATACGAACAAATTTCTTATGAAACTTTGTTCAGATTTATAAAAGTAAGTTTAGTTTTGACTGGCAATTTTAGTGCCTTGAATGAAGATAAGAGGATGAGTAATTTTTTCCATCTACCCTTAAATTAAAAGTATGATTTAATAAACTAATTCGTTGGAAAGAGAAATGAAAAACTTCGTCTACAATTTTTTACTTTTTTTGGTTTTAATTTTACCGCACAAGCTTATATTTTGCTGCGAAGAAAATGTTACGGCATATCCAACCATTGAAGAAAACTTAGACTGGAGTCATGGAAAATTCACAAGACCTGAATTGGCAAATAATTCTGAGGAACCTGTGATGCTTATAGTTACCGCAACATCGAATTATTTCACAATTACAAGCAAGGAAAATATTATTATAAGCATGAAACAATATCAAAAAGAAAGATTAAATTATAAAACTTTAGTTAAGCCTGTTGTTCCCATCAGTGCTTCTCTTATTACTTGGAATGGAGATAAGATAAAATTGGCAAAACAAACCGAAACCTACTCACCCATTGGATTCGTATTAGAAGAGTGGACGGAAGAGCAAATTGCTTTAATTGGAAACAATGATTTAGGAACTCCAACACTTCATCTAGAATCTGATTATTACACTAATACTCCTAAACTTGGGGTTATCAAGAATAACTTAAGAAATGAATACAAAAATAAAAATAAATATCCAACCAATGGAACCAACTCCAGCTATATTTCGCCTTTTGAACTTCAAAAAACTACTTCAAATACAAAAGATCAAGGTTTTGCTATCTACAATGAAATTCTATTTTTGTCCGAAAAGAATATCAAAACGATTAGAGCTACAGGAGTTTTTGTGAAAAGCGGCGATTACGAAAATTCACTATTATACCAGGATGCAGCAAGAGATTTAGCTACTGAGCTTAACATCCCCATAGTATTTGTTCCTTAAAATCATACAATTATCTAATCTGAATGGAGACAATCGTAATTTAAAAATTTGTGATCCGATCTTGGTTGATGATTTTTCTTAAAAAAACGTTCTTCTTAATTACTACAAATGATTTAGTGACATTGAATTAATACAATATAGAATTTTAAATTTAACGACTCTAACTATCATTATTTTCTTCATCTAGACTTTATTCATTTTTCATATTAGTTTCTCTTAAATTTAACGGTAATCTGTTTTAAATTTTGTTAAAGAAAATAAGAAAGCTGAGGTATGTTATACCATTTCCGTTTAATGTTCAGGTACTAGGAGGTCGAAGCTGATGGCCGACAACGAAGATGCGACTGGAAATTTAAAACAGGACCGGTATAGTTACGATTAAACATCAATGATTAATACCTTGGGATATTTATGACTTCCATTTTTAAAAATAAAATTTTCTTAGTTTTTTATTTCCTATTTTCCTCTTTACCCCTATACGCAGAAGTCATTTGCCATCATGTAGCTCAAAAAAATCAAAGTATTCTAAAAGAATGTGTTATTGAAACAAATCTTACAAATCCTAGACAGCCTCGAAAGATATACTTACTTGAGCTTCAAGGTAAAAACGCCTATCAAACAAGCTACGATCATGGATTTCTCTTGGCCTCACAAATCGAAGAAGGCTCTCTCAATGAGGCACTAGTCAATATAGAAAATTTAAAAAAATCCCTATCACCTTACGCAAGTGCGGCCGCAGATGGTGCAATCAATTGTATTTCAAAACATTTAGACCACGGTCTTAGTAATGATTTCAAATCGGCCGTTCAAGGAATGTATGATGGCTATAAAGCAAAGCTGGGAGAGAAAGCAAAATTTACCTTTGAGCAATTCCAATTTGCCAACAATAGTATTGAGATTGGAAATATTCTTTATGGCCTCGTACACAAAGCTGCTAGTAGCAAAGTAAATATTATTTTTCGTATGCTCAATGATTGCGGAAGGTCCATCACTCGAAAAGTTGCGAAAGAATTCAAAAATAAGTTAGTTGAAAAAGGAATCCTAAAAGAAAAATTTGCATGTACTGGATTAATTACCCCAAATAACCCGGCCACTGGAGAAGAATTTATTCACGGAAGAAACCTAGAACAAACATCGATGATGAATAGTTGGAACATTCACCCAGTTATTTTTGTGATAAAAGAAACTGAAGGTCATAAACAACCGTATGTTGGATTTGGAACCGCAGGTTTAATTTTCCCTGGAGGAATTAGCGGAATGAATGAATCCGGTCTTACCGTGTCACTTCATCAGTTAAACACTGTTCACTACGATTACAAATTACATAAAGGCAAAGCAGACTTGGCCCCTTATGTTCAACAACGAATTTTAAGAGACGCAACGACCATAGAAGAAGCGATAAAAATCGTAGAAAACACCGAGCATCTTTCTGCATGGATCATTATCCTTGGTGATGCAAAAACTAACCGCGCTGTGAGTATTGAAATAAATCCTCACGGAGTTATTGTTGCAAGAAGTGCTCAAGATGCACCGCTAGGGCAAACTAATCATTATGTTTCTCCCCAATTATTTAAATACCATTTTCAATCACGTTACTCGAATTATTTGGAATCAACGATGCGACTTAAAGTTGTCACTGACATGGCCAATCATGCGACGAGCGCAAAAGATCCTCAATGGTTCATCAATACTTTGGCCGACCATTATGATGGTTACGATAAAGTGGATCGTTTGTATGGTCGTTCAGTTGCTCGAGTGAGTAATATTATGAGTTCGATTGTTGCTCCTAAATCTAAGCAGGTTTGGATGACGATAGCTGATAGTAAATCCCCTATTCATGGAACTTACCTTGGCCTCAATGTAGATTTTAGTAGAAATGAATTTTCTTTAATTCCTGAAACACCGTTGAGACGTGCCACAAATATTTCGGAAGAAATGTTTAACGCAGCAGAATTTTATGTTAAGGCACACATCGCCAATGCCAATGGAAAAAAAGAAGAGGCGCTTGCTAATTTGGTGTCTGCTTCAAAAATCACCCGTGATCCTCATGCGTGGTACTCAAAAGGAAAATACGAATTGTATTTAGAAAAATATGCCGATGCCGCCCAATCTTGGAAAGTTGTGCTTGAAGATGAAAACATCGATCCTTTTACAAGGGCCCGAGCTTATTTTTACTTGGCCTTTGCAAAGTATAAATTGTGCGTTGGTGGTTGCACTGCTAATTTTTCGACTAATGAGTCGACGTTAGACGGATTAAATTATGCAGAAAAAATATTCAACGCCATTCTCACTGGCGATGTTTCCCTCACTAGTGATAACGTACCTAAGGCGAACAGCCACATAGTAGGTGATCAAGATATTGAGGATTATTTAAAAAATCTTCAACGGCTAAAAAGGAATAAAATGAAGAGATTTAAAATTTCTAAGCCAGATTTGGGCTCAATTGACTAAAATGGTTGCACATAAAAATCTTATTTTTGATATTTTTGCCCCCATCGCTAGTTAAGAAAAACGACTTATAATAGGTAAATGTTTACTAAAGTATTCAGCCTTCTTACGTTTTTATTACTAAGTAATCAATTATTCGCCGATCCCATTCCTACAGAAAAAATTGAAGAGCTCACTCCTAGGCAATTATTTTTTTACAATGCATTAGTAAATCCAAACTCACCGTACAGCGAAGAAGAAATTAAAAAACTTCTGGAATTTAATTTACAAGCAAATTATGGCAATGATCTTGAATATTTTTTTACAAACAATGAAGAATTTAGACTAGCAACTTTCAATAAATCTCTAGCAAATATTTTTTTGCAAAATTACAAAAAGTTTGAAGATTTTTTTGACCCTTCATTTTTCCCTGCAGTCTACAAAGATGCTGACTTAATTAATCTGGTCAATAAATATTTATTTCTGATTAAAAACATTTCACTTCAAAACCAAGCAACTTCACTCAAATCACCCACTCAGGATCAAGCAGAAAAATCTGCAAAGCATGATTTTCTACGCAAGTATGGAAACGTCTATGGCCTAACTTGGGAATCATTAGAAAATCGAATGAAATATACCCCTCACCTGCAAAGAGAATATAACTCTCTCGTTGCAAAATATCTTAATATTAAAATACCAAGTACAGCAAACGTTAATGAGAACGGTGTTAACTCAATTAATCATTGGGCAAATTTATTTAAACATGAATTTCAAGATTTAATGTTTAAGAAAATAATTGAAATGAACAAAAGCTTGCAATCAATATTTCCAGATATTGATAAAAATGAATTAAAAATTGTTCTACAAGAGCAAGATAAAAACTCTAACAATCCGAACCTTTGGGCATTTTTCAATAATGGTATTTTTGAATTAAGAGTTTCTATTAATGATCTTGAAACTTTTAAAATTATTAATTACGCACCAGCTGGAATCTTCTTACTAGGCAAGGATAATAAAAATTATCAATTTATTGTAGTAGATTATCTAAACTCTCTTCATAAATTATTTCAAAAACAAGTTAATAAATTAGACTTCCTGGATTGGAGTCAAGAGAAAAGAAATAAAATCGAAAAAATTTATTTCTTGAGTAATACGTTAAATCAATTAAAAATATTCTTTCAGTTAGATCAGCAAGGTAATATGGTTTATAATTCAATAGAAAATAAATTAAATATTTTAGAAATAAAAAACCATAAACAACAAATTGAAAAGAGATATGTTCAAAAGATGTGTTTGGAAAAGTTAAGCGGCTTGCGCTTCAGTCCTGATACCATTAACAAATTTCCATCTTAAGTCAATAACTTCAGCTAATCTTTCATACCCTCGGAGTTTATTCCAAGTTTTTTCTGCA
>JARXAH010000088.1 GCA_029865945.1 Bacteriovoracaceae bacterium
ATTTTAATTCGCGAGTGTAGATTAACGCCTTCTTCTTCACAAAATAAACGATGGTTATGTAACAATATTATTTATCCACTTGAATATGTAGTGATAGATGAACGAAGTGATCAAAGAAAAACTGTTACTATGGCGTACTACGAACCCACTCGTTATCAAATCAATTTTTATTTCGGTTTTTGTTCAAAATTATCTCATGATGATTTTAAAAATTTAATACGCCATGAACTGGCACATTTCATCGTCCACATTAAGTATGGTTTAGATTCTTCTCCTCATGGCCCACTCTTTCAAAAGGTGTGTGATTCTTTTTCTTGGGATAAAAATGTAAGCGCTGCTGTGTGGCACGGAGATCTTTCACAAGAGGAATCAAATATTCCCCCATTAGAGGAGCATCTAAACAATAAAATTAAAAAATTATTGGCGCTCTCTCAAAGTGGCGGCAATGAAGGGGAAGTGGCAAAAAAATTTGCCGAACTCTACAAAGCAAAATCCACTTCCTACCAGTTTGATGAACGAGGAGAAATTACCTTTGAAATCTGGGAAATCGAATCTCAAAAACGCGCTTCCGTTTGGCAATATGGTGTCGTAGAGTTAATGCAAAATTTTCCGATAAAAAGTGTCTTGGCCAAATTTCAAGACAATAGTTGTATTCAGATTATGGGGAGTAGAGAAGATCTCGAGTCAGCGATGGTTTTTATTGAAGAAGTAAAAATTTATCTCATGGATCAATGGAGTTTCTTTCAAAAAACCTACGGGGCAAAAGGCCTAGACGCTAAAAATACTTTCACTAGATCACTTTGCAAGCAAATTGCAGTTATTTTTAAAATTAATCCAGAACCCTTGATCAGCACGTCGGAAACACAGGCGCAGAACCAAACTCCAGCGCATTTTTCGGTAGACCAGCATCGCAAATTGCTAGAGGAAACCTTCGAAAAAGTTTATCCTCATTTAAGAACGTCTCGAAGTTCCAGCAAAGTAAATTCGGCCGCAGAAGGTTGGGGCAAGATGGCCGGAAATTTATTTCAAGCGAGAAAAGGAAATTTAAATTCATGCGACAATTACTTACTTGGTCCGCCCTCTTAATGGCCTTAAGTGTCATCATGGGGGCATTTGGTGCACACGGTCTTGAGACCAAAATATCACCACTAGCGCTTAAAACTTATCTCACTGGCGTGCACTATCATCAATTGCATGCGATTGGATTGGCGATCATTGCCTTATCGATTCGCGAAAAACAAATTTATAAAATTCCATGGAGCGCTAAATTTTTAATGTTGGGAATTTTATTATTTTCAGGAAATTGCTACTTATACGCGGTTACCGGGATAAAAATTTTCGCAATTATTGTTCCTATGGGTGGCACGGCCTTTATTTTAGGTTGGATATTGTGGGCCAGAGAAATTTTGAAAGAATCAAAACTAAACTAAAGGGGCCGTTGAAAAAGCCTAAACTCGGCGTCCTCCTCCCTCTGTCTCCCTGCGGCTTGCTTTGAGCAAGCCTCAGTCGCCATCGGTCGTGTGTCCTTGATTTTAGACTTTTTCAACGGCCCCTAAACTCAACATAGCAGCTGAAAGCAGTCCTCAGACGAGAGCGTTTCTTGCTACACAGCAGACCGACGGATTTCCCGACTCAGATTAAACAAAAAAAAAACCTGAGTCGGCAAATCCGAGGTATGCAAGGAGCAGAAATATGACCGACTGAGGCTTGGTGAATACCAAGCCGCAAGGAAGGGAATATTTCTTGCGACACAGCAGACCGACGGATTTCCCGACTCAGGTTAAACTAGCATTTCTTTTGGTCCATAAATCCACTTATGCTGTTGACCGATAAAGCGAAAATGTCCACCCGAAGAATAGTTCCAATCTTGAATTGCAATGAACCTCTCTCTTGGAAAATTCTCGTTTGTTCCATAGGCCGGAGTGAGTACCCAATTAAGAGAGTGGTTAGGAATTTGCTGAACCACTTTTTCCCGAGCGCTCACCACATCATCAAAATCCTTACGATCTTGAATCACGGACTTTATTTGATATTTTTCAGGATAGGCCAGAACCATACTGATTAAAAGATCGACCGAGGTTTTAACTTGAGTAGAAGGTGTTTTGTAGTCATAGCTAATATAATCGACTAGATCAAAAACTTCTTTGACGACTCTCGTCCCCGCCGCTTCAATATTGATAAAAAAATTCCCTGATGCTCTGATCGCACGAATTAATTCCAACACGGCAGGTACGTGCTTTGGGTGAAGCGGATCACCACCCGTGATAGAGATTCGCGAAACGCCGTAGCTTATAATTTTGGTCAGGATCTCGTTGGCCAAAAATTTTTGGCCAGCATGAAAATCCCAAGTTTCCATGGAATCACAGTTAACGCAACCTACGGCACAACCTTGAAAGCGCACAAAAACTTGCGGCATCCCCAAATGAACACCTTCCCCTTCTGTGGCCGGGTAAATAGAATGAATATTCATAAGCTGATGGGAGGATAAATTTGTCATAACCCTACAGTATTACCTCAGTTGAGATTTAATGTGAATGATCTCTATAAAAAGTCCCAAGAATGTATAAAGTCTCTACAAGATGAAAACCATTCTTTAACTAAAATAGTACTTACACTTGAAGAATGGGAAGCTTTCGATTCATGGGCAAAAGATCTCACCCAAACACCAGATACTTTAGAATCCTTATGCGCTCTTTTACTTTGCAGCGTCGCTTCTCCTAATGATCTATCGTCTGCTATTGAACGACTTCTCCACCATATTATTGAAAATGACCATCAGCTTGGTAAATGGGGCCCCTTTCTGCTGGGGGCCGGCCAGAATCACATCATCAATTTTTATCAAAAGCAGAACAAAAGAATCCCCTTTTCCTTCATTAAAACTTTGGGCACAATAATGCATAAAGGTAATTGGGAAATGCGAATTTCTGTCATGGAATTTTTAGATCTCATAGGGCCTCAGGCCCTGATCCTTAGGCCTGAAATAGAAAAAATAAAATGGTCATGGACATTTCCCTGGCAAAAAGATAAGCGTAAAGTACGACAGGAAGTGAGACGTTGGCTTCAAAAGTGGAAAATTCCTAAAGGTGTATAAAAGATGGAAAATGATTTTTGGCAAGATGGCCTAGAGAAGTCGCAATTCAATATCGCGAGCATTGATCAGAATAAAAAATTCTTTGAGGTGTTTCCCAATGAGAAAATATCCTTAGGTCATTTTAGTCTTGATAAGGAAAACGAAAATAAACTCTTTGCCCATCCCCATACGATAGCGGCCTTAAAAAAAACCAAGATATCTTGGAAGGAACTCATTGAAGACAAAACTTTTCAGTGTCCACAGTGCCAAGAATGGCTCCATAAAAATGTTTGGAAATATTGTCCTCATTGCGACGCTAGATGGAATCAGTAACTATTCCTCAACTCATTAACCCAGTAATCGAAAAATTTTACCGCAAGTGCCAAGATGACTTTTTAATTGGGTATTACTTTCAAAGACAACTCCATTTTTTTGACCAAATTCTCCCCCAATTAAAGATATTTTGGCTTTGTGACCTAGAAAAACAGTTGGGATTTGCGATCTCCCTTTCCACCAAACAATTCAATTTAAATCAGGCCCACCAAAACCTGAAACTCAAGAGAGGGGAAATTGGTAGATGGGCCGTCTTATTTTTGGAAACGTTAAATGAAGAAAAAGCAAGACTGCCCCATTCGCTCGTCATTGCTTGGGAGAAGCGAATCGTTTTTTATCGAAATTTATTTTGGAAAAAATTTTCATCCGCAAAATAAAACAAGACGTGGCCCTTACGAATCTGATGGGACTAAATTCTCATAGCGATCAAGTAATAAAAAATACATCTTGGCAGTATTGATAGCATCTTCTAGCGCATGATGGGCAACGGTGCCCAAACCTAAATAATTCATAAGAAAACTTCCCGACTCACAGCCAGTTGGCAAAAGTCCCATGTCCATGGCGCTGTAAGTAACTGACGAAAAATCTAATACTCGGTGCGAAAAATGCTCGCGCATCCACTCCCATCCCAAATCACGATTCATAAAAGGCAAATCAATAGCATTCATGGATTTTCCAAAAAGAATAATTTTCTCACTTCCAAAAAAATCTTGATACTCTTTACTCTTGAGGATGAAAGTTAACTCTTCTTTAAATTTTGTGAGGCCTATCCCTTTGAGATGCGCCTCCTTAATCATATTTTCGTTATGCTCTACGACCCACGGATTTAATGATGGCAACAATTGCTCCCATGAGGGGCATTTTATTTTCCACTGGTGGGAGAGATGGGTTTCGATGCTCTTTGATTTTGTATCAAAAGGAACTGCTGCAAATTCGATCATGTAGTCATTAGCATTTAATCCGGTGGCCTCAATATCAATCGATAAATATCTCAACTCTAGCTCCTTGAAAAAATCAAAGACAAACTTTTTGCCAATGATAACGTTTATCATCAAAAAAATATAAATTCTTTTTAGACTGTGCGGACCCGATGAGTTGTCCTAGGGAATCAACATGAAAAATAGGAATACTTAATTGTAGTAATTCATCAAGTTGTTCTCTCGAGCCTTTTTTGGATTCAAATCCTACACGAATGGGGCCAGTAAAAATTTGATGACGCGAAAAATCCATCATGTATTCTAGATCTTCCTTGCTTGCCACAGAAGCAACACCGTACTGACTTAAATGGTGGAGAAGTTGTCCTGGATCACGACCTTTTAGTGAAAATAGCCCCAAAGGCCCTAGATCTTTAGAGCGAAAAAAACAAAAATTTGCAAAATCATTTTTCCAATTATTCGAATAAAGAAATTTATTATCTTGAAATTTTTTTGATAAATCCCAATCCAACGAGGAAACCATGGTAATAATGGTTTTATCATTTTTAACCGACCAACCCATCATATCTAAATAGTAGGGACGAATATCAAATTCCCCTTTTTCATACCGCTCCATCTTAAAATTACAAAATTGATTTTTTTCGTTCAGGTCGACCTTATTTATGTTGAGGGAATTATTCTTTAGAGAAGGTTGAGAAATGGGAGAATGGGCCCTTGCTTGAAAAATTTTATCTTTATTGATGCGAATACGCTGGTAATATTCCCCTGCCATGAGCGGTTCGCCAGCTCGAAAATAAGATTCAAAAAAGGGAACCTCTTTAAAGATACTTTGATTATCTTTAACATACTGGGCCATGAGAAGTGATAACTGAATATTATTAGAAAAATTTCTTTCGAATTCCTGAATGATGGTCTTAAGTGTGATTTTATTTTTTGATTTACTTAATAAATATTCGAGGGTGTCAAAAAAATAATTCTCCCGATCAATGACTTTATCCTGGGATTCCACGGTATCGTTTTCTACATGAGGAGTTATTTCTTCATAGATATCTTTATTTTCATCTTGAATGAATAGCTGCCAATTACTTCTAAATGAAACTCGGTGGGGATGATATACAAACTGAAACAAAGAAATTTTTACGATGGCCTCATAAACATCACTTACACTCATAAAATAAGGTGAATCAAAAAGAATTTGTTTTAAATATTTTTCATCTTGATTAAATTGAAAAAAAATCTCTATTTTTTTTTGTGGTTTAAGACATCTCTTCTCAAAGAGATTTTCTTTGGATTTATTATTCACATAATCTTTATTCTTGAGATTACCTGGTTCAAAATTTTTATCTTTTTTATCATTTTGCGTGATGGTATAAGTCGGCAAAAGGTTACAACTTACTAATTTGAGAAAAAAAACAAGATAAAAAATGTTTTTTAAGAAAAATAAATTCTGATTTATTAACCGCATAATTTTATCTGCTATTAGCTTATTTCAACGTGTCATTAATATGTTACAAGACGGCAGAGGCAAAAATTTCTCTTTCATAATACCTTGAAAGTGAAAGAAAACAAAATTTCTAGGAAGATATTTCCTCTTCAAAGGATATCTTTTTTATTCTTCAATCTTAAGTATAATGATTATATGGGTGACAGGATGTTGCTCGAGATGGCAAGGAAGCCAAAAGAAGGGGGCCATTGCAGGAGGCCTCCTTTTTTTTTGCCTCTTTCCTCTTTCTTCGCTAATAAAATTTCCCATAAAAAAAAATATAAACCCTATGAAGAAAATGAATTTTCTTAATCTATTTCTTTATCCTCCCTTCGTAATGTTGATGCTTGGTTTTGCAAGTTGTTCGTCAAAAAATAATCAAGAAGATCATGCTTTGGTTTCAGAGTCTTACATTTTAGAAAAACTTCAAAGGATTGATCGTAAATTTCAAACGATCAAAGAAAACTCAACACTAATAAACTGCCAGCTGTATAAGAAAGGATGTCGCAAAGTTTTCAGAGCTTCCTTACTGAAATATGAGATTTTTGTAGTGGAGATGGAATCGAGAGAATTGGCGACTCGGGAGGCCCAACGAGTCCAAGGTCTGTCTTATGAAAATTGGTTATTTGATAATATTCAGAAGGAATTGCCACTTATTGAAAAACTTCAGGAGGCCTTTGGGCCTAATGCTAAAGAGACTAATGGTAAAAAGACTACTGGCCACTAGAGCGTTCATTCTTTCCAATAAATATTTCTCTATTTTGGTCTAAAAAGGGAAGAGGATCATAGGCCTCACCGTCAATTCGTACTTCAAAGTGTAAATGATTGCCAGTTGCCCTTCCAGACGCACCAACAAGGGCAATAACCGTTTTTTCTGATACTTGATCCCCTACTCGGACTAGATTTTTAGAATTATGAGCGTAAATGGTATGAACGTCTTTTCCGTGGTCAACAATAATGAGACGACCATAGCCTTTCATTCGTTTACAAAAGATGACTTTTCCTTTCGCCGCTGCATAAATTTTTGTTCCTCTCGGAGAAGGTATATCGACTCCATCGTGGGTTTTTCCAAAACCACGATCTCCAAATGGAGAGCTGATCGAAATGGGATTTCTTTTGATGGGCCACAAAAAATCTTGATGGCCGATTAAGGATTGTCTGGCGATAGAACTGGGTGACCGGGAAGTTTCTTGGAGTACTCTACCTTCTCTTAGGCGTGGAATAAAGATCCATGTTCCTTCTTCAAAGTTTTTTTCTGGATTGGCGTCCCTCAAGGACTCCATACTCAGGCCATAAACTTTACTAATCATTTCAATATCGTAGGGATTTCCAATTTGAACGTATTTCCCATCTTTCATATGAGAACAAGAAAAAATCGATAGAAACAAAAACAAGAAAAATAGATAACAACGACCTAAACTAAACATGCGGAAATTTCTCAAGATTTTTAATCAAAAGCTTTAATTGATGAAAATCACCATCAATTCCTTGAATTAAATTTAGTGGGGTAATGGCCACAAAATTATCTTCCACTATCTCGCAATCACTTTCACCATTCATATCAAGATGTCCTTCTAAATGGCCCGCGATCCAATAATAGGAACGCTCTCTGGAATCACTTCGCTTATCGATCTGTTCGGAATATTTTCTTAATCCCATGCGTGCAATCTTTAGGCCCTTAATCTGATTTAAGGGAATATTGGGTACATTGATATTAATCATCCCCAATTCAGGGATTAACCGATGAATTTGGTTCTTAAGTAAATGACTGACAACCTCTGCCGCTGTTTCAAAATACTGGGCATCAGTAGATTTTTTTATCACCAAGCTTATGGCGATGGACGGAATTTTATGAAAGGCGGCCTCACGAGCAGCGGCCATTGTGCCTGAGTAATATAAATCTTGACCAAGATTGGCGCCGCGATTCGTTCCTGAAACGACAACGTCTGGTCGATGATTTTTCATCACTTGCCCAAGACCCATGAGGACGGAATCTGCTGGAAAACCTGTACAGTGATAAACATGAGGATCTCCCGGCATTTGATGTAATCGAACGGGATGATCTAAATTTAAACTGTGACCAGTGGTGGATTTTTCATCTGAGGGTGCACATACTGTGCAAGAAAAATTTTTTTTCAAATTTTGGTAGAGCACATTGATTCCCATGGCATTGACACCATCATCATTGGAAATAAGAATGCTCAACTTTTCATGATTCATTTCATTTATCATCATTAATCACCATTATTAATTTTTTTACTTATTAAAATCATTATACGAAATTTACTTACTATCGGCCATTTTTACTTTTTTTGAACTTTTTTCCATACATAAGAGATAACTTCTTAATCGCACCAAAAAAATACTCTGGATTTTTTGTTCCAATCGATTCCGGATGAAATTGAAAAGAAATAATATTTTTAGCATGAAAGATCATAACTTCACCTTGTTCGTCTAATAAAATTTTATAATCGTTAATTTTCTGTAAATTTTCATCTTCACGAATACAAAGAGAATTATATCTTTGTACGTAAATGATAGAATATGGGATAGATAATATTTTCTTCCAGTCATCACTCAGTTGAAGGGAAATTTGAATTCCATGACATGGTTTGTCGGAATAACCTACTGCAAAACCAAATGCTTGCATGATGGATTGATGACCTAAGCAAATTCCCACTAAAAAATTTCTATTATTTTTTATTTCGCTCTGAATAAAGGGCAATAAATTTTTATAGTCGGAAGGTCGTTTCGGGCCAGGGCCGAAGACGTAAACTTTGGGAAGGGAGCTTTTTGAATCTTGTCTTTGAATTTCTTTCGTTTTTTTTTCAAATTCCACCAACGGTACTACTTCGACATCAGAAAAAAAATCTTCTAGATATTTCACAATGTTCCAAGAAAAACTATCTTCGAAATCGAAATATATAAGTTTCATTATGGAATCATTTTTTTATTTTTAGGTTTAGTTTTATTTTTAGTTTTCTAGAAAATGGAAGACTGAGTCGCGTTACCAAAGTTCACGACAAAATCAAATGTAAATCGTCTCTCTTGTACAGAACGAAAAGTTCCTAATTCTATCATCCAGCACCGATTGGCCGGTTTATAATTAATGGAAGAATTGCTCGAGACGGTTACACTTGAACCCAAATCTTTTTCAAATCCATATTTCAAAGTAATTTTATCCGTGGGACTAACGGCCAAGAGAAAACGGTAGGATTTACTTAAGCTAAAACCACTGTAGTTAATCCCTTGCGCCAAACTAAAAATGGAAAAATTGGTGTCCACATTTCCGTTAAGAATGTGTTTTTTTTCTTGATGAAAGAAATAATCGCTGAGGGAAACGCCCCAATACTTGGAAGTACTCATGGAGATAGTAGTAGCGAGTCTAGTTAAGGAATCATTACTATTGTTTGTGCGGTGATATTCATCAATATCGAATCCTTGAGAAACATTGAGACTAATTAAATTGGAATAATCAAATTGATTTAAAAGATAGCTATTGTCTTTTTCCACATTGGGAAGTTTGGCAGATTTTTTAATGACCAGTTGGTTCCATTGAAATTCCACAGTATTGGTGGGTGGAATTAAGGTTCGCGAATTTTCTGTTAAATCCTGAAACTCCCGCCGTCTTACCGCGTCCACACGATCAAATCGCCCCGTGGGTGAAGCATTGACTTGCCTCCAAAATTGTTGATTTCCATATTCTGCATCATTTAATAAATAGTGATGAATAAAGTGAAGATCATGAGAGTGCTTATAACTATTTTTGAGGACCGGAACTTTTTTTTCGGAAGTCTCTTTAGAAAATTCTGGCATCGCAGAAATCATCGACGAATTTATATCTTTTTTGTTAGTTTGTTGATCGTCCATATTTTCTTTTGTTACTTGATCCACATAGGAGAGACCAAAAATTTTCTCAACGGAAAAATTAAAATCCGTCTTGAGAATATTGGCATATTTTTGAGCACTTTCGGTCCTAGGATTACTAGAAAAATGATAACTTTGAAAATCGCTATTGAGATTTGTAGTCAGGTGAAAGGATCCGTCATCATAAAGAGTCGTCCAAAGATTGGGATTCAAATTAACTCGTTCTGCATTTCTTAAAAATGTTTGGGTATCATCGTTGTTTTGATTTTGTCTAAAAACCGTGTAATCGGAATTAAAAGAAAAATTCATTCTTCTAAAAAAAGGAAAATTCCAATTATTCCAAACCACTGGCATCATACTTAAATTCAATCGAGGAAGAACGTTCACGGTGGATTTATCTGATTCTCCCATCGATTGATAAATAATTTCACTACTGTTCAAGAGGGTTCGCTTTTGCGTAAAAGAGAGTGAGGAAGAATAAATGGAACCACGTTTCTCTAAGAAACCTTCCGCACCCATGAAAGGAATTTGAAAATTATTTTGCAAATAAATAGGAAAATCCCGAACCATGTCGAGGTCGCGCATAGTGTTGTAGGATAGATAATGACGCCAATGATTGTTGTAGGTTTGTCCCCATTCAAAATCTAAGTAATGCCTAGCATATTTTTCTCCAGTCACCTCGTAATTTTCTTTGTTGGGTAAATAAATTTGATCATAATTGGATAGTCCCTGAACTTGTAATTGAGATTTATTATTAAACGCCTGGCGATACTCCCAACGCATTCCCTCTCCGCGCTTGAGCATAATCAGAGGAGTAAGTGTTGCATCCTTATCTGGTGCTATGGCCCAAAAATAAGGTTGAGCGTACGTCATCCCATCATTGCGTCTGTAAAATATTTGGGGAAACAAAAAACCAGAAGTGCGGTCTCGCTTAATGGGAAAAACAAAAATGGGAAGATACAAAAATTCTGATCCTTTAATTTTTACCATTCCATCATAAATAGTAACGTATTCATTTCGCTCGATGCGAATACTTTTGCCAAAAATGGACCATGACTCGGGGCAATCTTTACAAGTCGAAAATTCGGCCATGTAGGCCCAGTAAACATCATCAGAGCTGCGCTCAATTCTGTCGGCCACGAGAGCGTAGGTAGCAGCAAACATTTTGGAATTCTCTAAAACTAGTTTTCCCTCTTTTTGGCCGAATTCAGCACGGGAGGCAAATAAATTGTATTCCGGTGTGATGAGGCGAACATTTCCTTCGATGCTGAAATCTAATGTCTTCTCATTAAATTTTGCCACATCGCCATAAATCGTTTCTGCCCCGTGAATAATGACGACATTTCCAATGGCCTCAATGACTCTTTCATCTTTGGACTTTTGAATGATATTTTTTTTATTGGCGTAAATGGAAATGAGATCCCCAATTTTGAGCGCCATTGGGCCATTTGTCGTTTGAGCGGGATTGACTGTTTGCGCGTAGCTAAGAGAGGGACATAAGGTAACGTTGAAAAGCTCCCACAAAATAGTAGGAACCAGTGACCAAAAAAGAAGTGGAATTTTGCGAAGACAAAAAAATAGTTTTCCAATCTGGTAATGGTTGAATTTTATTTTGTTCAAAAGCATCTTTTATTTTTGGATAGCGTTTAAAAATTTCTTGATCGTTAAAAAAACTTAAAGTGTCTGCGGCCTTCAAGTGATTAAATTGGGTTAAGTAAATTTTCGCAGAAGGATTTCGCTTTTGCCAATAAATCCACGCAAGAAGCATGTGCGAAATATCATCAAGCGAACGTTTCGAAAATGATAAGATGATGTCTTGAGAGGGTAGATCCTTATTGGATAAAGACGAAAAAGACGCAATCAATTTTCTTGTGCCATCTAAATTATGTGATCCATAAAAAAGAAAATTCAAGTTTTTATATCTCATCGCCTCTCCTCTCGCAATAAAAGGAGCGGCCATAGGTTCACTGTCAGTTAATAACTTTTTTTCAGGAAAGAGAGTGCTTAGAATTTCTTGTGATAGGTTTTGATTAGATTTAGAAAAAGATTCTTGAGAATTTTTTTTAAAAATATCTCTCCAAACAATTTGGTCTCGCATAGTCCATTGCGCAATTAGTTGCTTAAGGTAGTCGAGCTCGAGGCATGTAATAAGAGTTTGCTTTTTGTTTGCGCGAACAATTCCATATTTTTCTTTTAAAATTTGATCATAGCGATTGCCCAAAAATTCTTGGTGATCGCGCCCAATAGAGACGATGGCGGCCACATCGCAATCCAACAAGTTGGTGGCATCGAGACGTCCCCCCATGCCCACCTCTAAGATGATCACTTCACAAGGGCGTGCCAAGGAAAAATCTAAAAAAATCCAAAATAAAAATTCAAAATAGCTAAGTTTTAAATTCCATTGATCGAGGCGAGCTTTTAGTTTAAAGCAACGCTCTTCGAGTTCATCGAGAGAAATTCTTCCCTCCTCGCTGTCGAATCGCTCACAAATACTTAATATGTGAGGCGACGTCCAAAGAGTATAGGAGATTCCTTGGCGCTTAAGATAATGTGCCAACCAATGACAAGTCTCCCCTTTTCCATTGGTACCTGCCACAGTGATAATTTTTATTTTTTTTTCCGTGATTGATTTTTGAAACGTATCAAAAAAGAAACGAATGCGGTCAATTGATCGCTCAATCGCTTTTCCATAATTTTCAAACCCTATCTCTGTAGCAAGCCAAGTTAATAACTTGTCTTCTTGAGTTTGAAAGACGCTCATTTTTGGGTTAAAAATTTAAGAAAAAAACTTAGTTCGCGTCTCAAATCTTTGCGATGAACAACTCGATCAATCATCCCTTGCTTGAGTAAAAACTCCGAGCGCTGAAAGCCTTCTGGCAACTTTTGACGAATCGATTGTTCAATGACCCGGGGCCCAGCAAAGCCTATGAGCGCGTTGGGCTCTGCCAAATGAATGTCTCCTTGCATAGCAAAGCTCGCGGCACATCCACCGGTGGTAGGATCAAGAAGAAGGGATAAATACGGAATTCCTTTTTCTCGCATTTTTTGTCTAGTCGCCGATGTTTTTGCCAACTGCATGAGACTTAAAATTCCTTCTTGCATGCGGGCGCCACCAGAAGAACTCACAATCACGCACGGGCAATTATGTTCGATGGCAAGCTCCATACTCATCGCAATTTTTTCTCCCGTGGCCGTCCCCATGGATCCGCCTAAAAATTTAAATTCCATGACTGCGAGTGCGAAGGGCGTGCTATCTAATTTAGCTAGGCCAACGCGAACACTATCATCGAGGGCAAAAAGTTTTTGTAATTCTTTAAGACGTTCACCGTAAGATTTTTTATCGTTAAATCCAAGAGGATCAGTAGATGTAAATTTTTGGGAGATGGGAACAAAGGAGTTTTCGTCTGTTAATAACTTTATTCGCTCTAAGGAATCGAGGCGATAGTGATGCTGACAGTGAGGACAAACTTGATTATTCTCAACAAGTTTGGTGGATTGCAAGAGCTCTCCACACCCCACACACTTTTGCCAAATTCCTTCCGGAATCACGTTCGCTGTTTTTTTAGTTGATTTAATTTTCGGGTTTTTGATGGTTTGAAACCAGCCCATGGTACACGCTCAATTTATTGTAGATTTATACTTTTACCGTATTTAAGGAAAAGGCTATCACAAATAGAATCAAGGCGAGAACTAATCCCGGCGTAAATTTTTTCTTATGCAACCAAAATTCAAAGAGCGATGCCCAAATCGGCCCAGTCACTGCAATGGCCGTCACAATTCCTGCTGGCCCTAGTTTAATCGCGGTTAAGTAGAGTGAGAGCGAAATAAAAGTTCCAAGAATAGAAGCACCTGTGATTTCTAATTTTTCTTTTTTCTTCAAAGTCATCCATTGAGCGCGAAGACGAATGGGCCTCACATAATTCCAGATGAGAAAAAAAATTACTGCCCCTAGGGCGCGCCAAAAGTTAAGCGCAAACGCAGACGTCCCTGGTTGACTGAGAACTTGTTTACTTAAGATCACTCCAGCCCCATCGAGCATGACGCCTAAGAAGGACATGCCCATCGCCCAAAAAACATGTTTCGTTTTTGTCTCTTTAAATTTTTCGATACTAAAGACCACGATACTTGCGATGAAAAGAAAAAGTGCGATCCATTGTTGAAGCGCAAGAGGTTCATGCCACCAAAAATAAGCGACACTAGCGATGAGGAGTGGCTGCAGCGCAAAGAACATGAGGGTGGGCGCCACTCCACTTCTTTGAAAACTGGTAATAAAAAAAATATCGGCGATCGCTAGGCCTAAGCACCCTGAGGTGAGGCCCAGAATGATCCAGCTAATTTCAAAACTCCACCACGGAATGTCAGATAAAAAAGCTCCAGCGACTGAAAAGAGGAGTAGCGCCATGGAAGACTTGAATAAGTTAACCCATAGGGGCGAAGTGAGGTGGGCAAATTTTGAAAAGTAGAGACAGGCAAAAGAAAAACAAATATTCGCGCCAAGGGCGAGAAAGGCGCTAGTTGGTACAGTCATAGATTTGATTTCCATTTTGATTAATTATACCCATCGCAATTTGTTTTTCAGGGTGCGGAAATGATCCAAATCGTTGGATCATTTCCGTCGTCGACGTAAATCCATAAGCCTTACAAAACTTTGGTTTGGAACCTCATCCACTACCCTGAAAACCAAATTCCAATGAGTATACATCAACTTTTCAAATTCAACTATTTCAAATAGATCTAACCCACTCTAATCATTTTATAATCATTCCCAGAAACCTCCCCATCTCAAATCCCGCAATTTCTTCAACCCCTTTGCAGGATTCACTTTTTTCCTGGAAACGATGTTGGGCATAAGCACTGGTAACAGAGCTAAGTGTGTTTTTCTCTTCTTGAGCTTTTTCTTTAAGCCCGTAATAACTATAGATCATGGCCAAATTAAGATTTGAGGAAAACACCTTTCTCTCTAATTCATAGCTACTTGTAAACTCACCAACAAGAGAAATTGCATGACACTCACCCAGCGCATGATAGATCTCATTTAAAACAAAAAGAGTATCTATTTGTACTTCCTCACAATCTCGTGGCACCTTTTTATCACAACTGTAAAATGCATGATCACGAGTAATCTTATTGATGGATTTAAGCAGATCCCCTTTGAGTGTCATCTGAGAGAGAGAACTACTTTTTGATTTTTGATTCGAAAGAAAATCTAATTCTTGTGCCGTAAAATTCAAAGTATTTAATAAATTTCCCTTCTCTTCAGATCCATGAACAAAAATCGTAGTCAATAATTTTAACCATACTAGCGAACCACCTAATTCAACATTTTTAACGGATGAGCTCCCTAAGTACTTAACTAAATACCAAATCGTGCTATTTAATCGATATCGAAAATTATTTCCATTCAATGAAGGTTGGGCAAAATGCTGCAAAAGACCGTCATTCAATTTTTTTAAATCAAAACCTAAGTTAAAGTAAATTTCAGCTTTTGCTGATTTACTCCCAGATTTTTCAGAATTAAGACTGTACTCAATTCCAAAAGATAAAAATCCTCCCAGATAATCTTCTGGTTTTTCACATTTACCAGCTAAATTTATTCCTACTATATTTCCACCAAAACCAACTCCGCCCAAAACACCACTAGTCGTTACTCCATTGCCTCCAAAGCAAAAAGTAGCATGAGAATCTGGAAAATTTAATGATTCATATCCATAGAAAGATGAAACAGAGGCCAACGGCAACCCACCAATTAATAACCTCTTTAAATATCCACTAACAGAAATTTGTCCCGCCATGCCGTAACCAGAAAACAAGGAATGATCATTGCTCTCAGATGCTATGATCGTAAACTGGGGAGATAAAACTGATCTCATTTCATCGAAACTAATACGCTCATGTGTATATCCATTATACTTTCCACACAACAAGACTAGTGATCTTAGATATATTTTTTTTTCATCAGGAGCTAATGAAATCTCAGAAAGGTTTCCGATTCCACTTAAATTGATAACTGGTGAACCAAGAGCACCAATAACGTACCAACTATCATTGGCCACAAGTTGGGTATCGGTATTAGGAACTTCAGTAAGGGCAGCTTCACAATATTTTTCACTACCCTCAGTTATGGAAGAATCGCGATAAGATGTTACATGGGCCGGTTTATTGGCACGAAAATAAATGAATTCACTCCCTTTCTTAAGAGGAATAATGACATTGAGTTTAAAAATTGAATTGAGGGGAATACTCTCAGCATAATTTTGAGCAAGGCCCAGTTTAGTCAAAAATAATAAATAGAATCCTACGATTGTCATGATCCGTTTCACTTGAACTCCCAAAGTAAAAATTTGTAGCAGCTTGTAGCACCATCGAGAATGGGAATCAAACAACTTTTCTATTTATAAAAAAATTACATAGATTTTAAAAAAATGGGGGTAGTAAAATATCACTGCAAAAAAAAAGAAGAAGCACTAAGCCTAATACTGTGGCCGTCTTAATGCTTCTTTCCGAGAAGTGAGATCAAGATCAGGGTGTGAAAGTGTTCTGGCAAACACTCTACTAACCTTATCGGCCATTCCATGAAATACTTGAGCTTTTTTGTTTCATTTTGTTTAGTTTTTGGTAACTACCTAGGTCCCTCGTAAATTTCGCCACTCTACGGACTCCTTCGGAATCCACGTATGGGATTCCTCAATCTGCGGCTTGCCAGGAGCAAGCCTCGAAACGTCGTCCCTCGACTGTGCTTGGGCACACTCTCGACG
>JARXAH010000041.1 GCA_029865945.1 Bacteriovoracaceae bacterium
GCCCCTTAAGGTTAAAAGTTAACTTTATTAATTTTGGGCGAAGGCAGTCAACTCAGACTTATTCGTGATGATATTCCAAATTCTGAATAATACTCTCAGTTCGGTATATTTGTTCCACCAGAACTAATTTGGCAATTTTATGTGGAAATGTGAGCTGGGAGAGACTTAGGTGCTGAGGATAAAATTCCAGCATTTCTTTACTTAGGCCGTAGGCGGTTCCAAAGATAAAAAATAATGGCCCAGGAATGGATAGATTTTTTTCAATTGTATCTTTTAGCATAATGGTGGAAAGATTTTTTCCCCGTTCGTGAAGCAAATAAATTTTCGAGGTAACTGGATTTTTATAACTTTTATTAATCCAGTTTTGAAAATCCAAAATTTGCAATTTTTGGTCTACTTTTAGGGAAAGGTATTGAATCTCGACTTGTAAAATCCTAAGTCTCTTTAAGTATTCTTGTTCAAGTAAATCAAAGGAATCGTTTTTTGATTTCCACGGGCACACAAGAATGATTTTCATAAAGAAAATTAAAAATAATTTTTGAAATCTTCCGTAGATTTCTTCGTGATCTCCAATTCTTCTAAAATCGAATCATTGGATGCGGTGTAAAATTCTTGCGGGATGGCCACTGGTCGATAAGCGGCGAGTAATTCATCGAGAGCATAAAGTTGTCGAGCGGACTCTGAAAAAAGGTGGACGATGACATCAAACATGTCAATGAGTAACCAATCACTATCGTTGTACCCTTCAAACGCTCGCAAATTAACTTCAAATTGCTTTAGTGTTTTGATTACTTGTTGAGAAATGGCGTTCGCTTGAGTTGGGTTGCTAAAAGTTCCAACTAAAATGTAGTCTGCAAATTGGGAAGATTTTTTCGTTTCATAAAGCTTAATTTGAGTACCTTTCATCGCTGCAACAATCCAGGTCGCTGTCCAAGCAGTTGCTAATGCTGGATCTGCATTTTTGTTAAAAAATTCTTTAGCAGAATCTAAAAATTTAAGATCCATGGGCTACCTCTTCATTAAAAAGTGACTGAGCAATTATAAATTTTAATTTATCAATATTTCTTCCAGAAACAGAGGAAATGGGAAGTACTTTTTTTTGTAAATGTTCTTCCAGGATTTCAACAAATAATTTTTCTTCTTCTTCACTCATGGCATCCGTTTTGGTGATGCAAACAATTTCTTGTTTATTGGCCAAATCTTCTGAAAACTTATCGAGTTCTTGTCTAATGATGACGTAAGCTTCAATGGCCTCAAAAGGATCAATAAACATGGCGCAATCAATAAGGTGAACAAGCATCTTAGATCGCTCAATATGTTTTAAAAATTTAATTCCTAGCCCTTTCCCAATACTCGCATCTTCTATTAATCCAGGTATGTCGGCCACAACGAAGGATTGTTCACCTGCGGACACAACTCCTAAATTTGGTTCCAAAGTCGTAAAAGGGTAGTCTGCTATTTTTGGTCTAGCTGCCGAGATAACGGAAATGAGTGTTGATTTTCCCGCATTAGGAAGTCCAATCAAGGCCACATCAGCTAATAATTTTAATTCAAGTTTTAATTTTAAAGTTTGCCCTTCTTCTCCGGGTTGAGCATAGTCGGGAGCTTGATTGGTACTTGTTTTGAAATACATATTTCCGAGTCCGCCGCGTCCACCTTGAGCAAGCAAAACCTTTTGACCTACTTCGGTTAAATCCGCTACGACTTCATTGGTTTCTAAGTTTGTGACGATGGTTCCCACCGGTACAAGAAGCACGACATCTTGCCCAAACTTTCCGTCACACTGGGCGCCCATTCCTGATTCCCCAGCTTCAGCATCAAAAACTTTTTGACCTCTGAAGTGAATGAGAGTGTTGAGACGTTCGGAGGATTCAACAAAAACATCTCCGCCCTTACCGCCGCAGCCACCATCTGGGCCACCTCGAGGAACGAATTTTTCTCGTCGAAAGCCTACGCACCCTTTTCCTCCATGACCGGAGGATACCATAATTTCAACTTCGTCGATAAATTTCATGTTGATTTCTTCTGCTGCAAATTTTGCATGTTTAAATAAAAAAGGACACATTATCTGTGTCCTTTGATTATGCCTTCAAACTAAAAAAAATTCTTTTTCGGTCGAAAGAGTAGGAAATTATTACTCAGTAACAAAAGACTAAGCAGGCACCACTGAAACAATGCGCTTAGTTCGTGAGTAATATCCAAATTTAATTTTCCCTGGAGTAAGTGCAAAAAGAGTAAAATCTCTTCCCATTCCTACATTTGGTCCAGCATGAATTTTTGTTCCCTTCTGACGTACGATAATGCTGCCAATATTGGCCAATTCACCATCATATAACTTAACTCCGCGCATCTTCGGGTTGGAATCCCTGCCGTTACTGGTGGAACCACCCGATTTCTTGGTTGCCATACGTATCTCCTAAAAAGTGTTTTTACTTCAAATATTTTTTTGCGTTTTTTGATTCTGGATCAATACTTTCTTTTTTCCCGCTAGAAGAAACGACGTCTGTGATTAACAAACAAGTGTAGTCCTGACGATGTCCAAATTTCTTTGTGTATTTTCCTGGATTTCTTTTTACAGAAAGTACTTTTTTGGATTTGTCGTGGAAAATTACCTTCGCTTTTACGGCCGCTCCGCTCAAGTAAGGTGCTCCTACATGAAAAGTATTTGTGTCGTCCGCTACAAATAAAACTTTATCCAGATTAACCAGTTCGCCTTCTGGTTTATCTAGTTTCTCAATATCGAGCAACATCCCTGGAGTTACTTTATACTGATGACCATTTACTTCTACTATTCCGTACATTGAATTCGTTGACATAACATTCGCCCCAAATATTGATAATAGGAACCTTCTATTTAAGCAAATTCCCCTTTACTGTCAATCATTCTTCCACAACTATGAAGGTATTAACCAGTAAAAATAATACTGCCATAAATTTTGACATCCCTTTAGAATACGAGCTTTTTTATGAACCCATTAGGAATAGATCCGAACCTTATTTCTTGGCATTTAGGGGACTTCCATCTTCAGGTGCGATGGTACAGTGTCATGTACATTACTGGTTATATCGTGGGTAGTTACTTATTGGGTAGGCTCGCTGCCAGAAAATTTCTTCCCTTGAGTAAAGTGGCGATTGATCAGTATGTCATTAACCTTATTATTGGGATGATTATTGGTGCGAGGGTGACTTATTGCTTTATCTATGATTTTCCAGCGCTTGTAAAAAATCCCTTTTCTTTGTTTGAAGTTTGGAAAGGGGGCCTAAGTTTTCATGGGGCCGTTATCGGAATGGTCTTAGCGACTTGGAAAATTTCCAAAAAATTCCATGTTCCATTTTTTGTTATTTCAGACTCTATGGCATTAGCTGGAACACCAGGTCTACTATTTGGCAGAATTGGCAATTTTATCAATGGTGAATTATTTGGACGGGTTACTGATGTTAGTTGGGGAGTTATTTTTCCAGAGGGCGGCCCATTGCCGAGACATCCATCCATGCTTTATGAAGGAGTCATGGAGGGAATAGTTTTGAGCTTAGTGCTTTGGTTTTTGTTAAAAAAAGTAAAATACTATGGTTATATTGGTGCTGCATTTTTAGCAGGCTATGGTTTTTTTCGTTTCATTGTTGAATTTTTTAGAGAGCCGGACCCGCAAATGGGATATGTTCTTTTTGATTTTTTTACGACTGGGCAAATACTTTGTTTCCTCATGCTCATTCCCGCATTCATTGTTTACCGCTTGGCGAATCATTATAAGATTAAAATTCCTTACACGCCCAATTCATGATCAATGAGAGTAAAGAGATTTTAAAAATAAATTAGCATTGGATTTCACGCCTACCAATAGCGAGATCGGGAAGCAAGTTTTAATACATGCAGATTCGTAGATAAATGTGAGTTCAGCGTCTTCCCAAGTGAATATAGATGTATTGTTTGAGCTTCGCTTTGATACTTTTGAATTAGGCCATAGGTTTTTTATTTCTCGCAAAACATCGTCGTGCCATAAATTGTTTGGAAAACGAACTTGAGTGGCCTGCACAATTTGATCAGAATTTAATTCCATCATTAAATGAAAGTTTGTGTTTGATCCAGACCAAGAATAGGTGAGCAATTCGGTTTTAAATTTTTTTAAAGTTTGCTTGGATTTAAGTTCTGTTAATTCTTGAGCTTTACTGGCGGGAAATATTTTCCCAGGTAAATAATTTTTGATAAAAACTAGATCAATTTTGGTGGACTGACGATTGATAACAGAGAAGACTTCATTAGGAAAAATAGATATTATATAAAGATAGAGGATGAATAAAGAGCTTAATTTTGAGCTTGTTAGTTGGCATGACATATTTGAAAACATCCAAAAAGGGTTATTGTAATGATTATATGTAATTTAGCGAAAAATAGTTTGATTAAAAAAAGTGTGATCAGTTTTGTTATCTTATCTTCCATCCAAAGTTGCTCTACTTTTTCTCCCATCAAGGATCGAGATTTAGAAGGAAAGCCTTTAACTTCCAATGATCAGAATAATTCCAATTACTCTGTAAAGAATCGGACCATCGGAAAAGATATTTCCGTGCGATCGGCAGTTCAAGACCGCAATTATTTTAAAATCAATAATGAAGAAATGGTACGATCAAAAGATTACGTCGATGGAAGCTATATCATCGGCCCTGATTTGGTCGCTTCTGAAAATCAAGGCCCTGCTTCTTTCATACTAAAAGACGGATCGCAACTTGGTTTAAAAAATTATTCTTTTGATTTTCCTGTTGTTTATAACAAAGCCACGGAAAAATGGGTCAATTATTTTTCAACAAGAGGACGTGATTATTTAGAAACTTACCTAAGTCGTTCGGGAAGATATGCCCCTCTCATGAGTCGAATCCTAGAAGAAAACGGACTGCCCAAAGATTTGATATTTTTAGTGATGGCGGAATCTGGGTTTGCCAACCAAGCAAAGTCGCGAGCAAAGGCCGTAGGACCTTGGCAGTTTATGAAAAGAACAGCACAGAATTACGGCCTAAAAATAGATTGGTTTATGGATGAAAGAAGAGATCCCATTAAAGCTTCTTACGCAGCAAGTGAATACCTTAAAGAATTACACCAACTTTTTGGGTCATGGGAATTGGCGGCTGCTGCCTATAATGCAGGTGAAGGAAAAATTTTCAAGGCCTTAAGAAAATCAGTTGGAAGTAATTTTTGGGATATTTCAAAAGGTAAATATTTAAAAAATGAAACTAGAAATTATGTTCCAAAAATCATGGCCCTTGCTATCATTGGGAAAAATTTACCTGCTTTTGGGTTTGAAGAAATTCTCTTTGAAGAGCCATTGGAATTTGAGATCGTTAAGGTGGCCCCTTTGACTGATCTTCACAAGGTGGCACAAGTGGCAGGAATTGATTTTGATGAAATTAAGCGTTGGAATCCTGAGTTAATAAAATGGATGACACCTCCTTACAAAGAGTATTCGTTAAGATTTCCTCCAGGGTATGGAGAAAAATTTAAAATGAATTATCAAATTGATCAGTCGGCCTTTCAGGCCAAAGATTTTCAGATCTATAGTATTTTAAAAACAGAGAGTGTGGAAAAATTTGCCAATAAATTCCAACTGCCGAAAGATATAATCTATCATTTAAATCCCCAATTAAGCGGTGAAGTTCTCAAGAAGAATATGGTTGTTACCTTGCCATTCAGAGAAGGTGAGCCTATAAGTTCTTATTTAGAAAAAAATACAAAAAATAGAAGAGCAAAAGCTAAAAATAAGAGTTCTGTATCCATTAGAAATACATTTACTCTTAATACTTCTAGAGAGTTAAGATCTAAGATTGCCCGAAAAATATAGAATAATCGCAAATTTTTTCAAGGACTCCTGTGGCCTTTAATTTAAGATCATTGAAAAAAAATATTAATATTAACCAAGACTCTTTAAGTACTAGTGAAGGAGTGGTTGATCGCATTTTGGTTATTGATAATTGGATTGGACTTTTTTCTGTGCTGAAAAATGAATCCCTTGAGCAATTAAAAAATACTAAGATTCTTACAACAAGAGGCTTTTCCTTTAGGGATTTACTTAATCCTTGGTTAAATGGCCCGTCCTTGGTCAGAGAGTCCCAGTCATTGGCCTTGTCGACCAATTGTGGAAATAAATATTTTTCAACTTCAAATTTGAAACCATCTCTTTTTGTAAAAGATGGGGAAATATATTCCTTTGAAAGTAGGGCCAAACCCTATGAAATTTTGCCGAATGAAGATTATTTTATTCAAGGCGGTATTAACTTAGATTTGCAAATTTTTTTAGATAAATTGACTAGCAGTGACTGGATCGAGTGGCTTGATCTCAATACAACCTTGGTGATGATTAATCAAATTAGTCGAAATGACGATCGATGGATTATTTCCACGGCCAATGGTCAGCATTTTAATTGTAAGGAATTAATTTGGAATTTACCATTTAAGCAATTGATAAAACTTGCAACGGATGCACCTTTTTCATTAGAGGCACGCACGATCGCTCAATCACAAAATTTAGTGAGTGCTTTTTTGCTAGGGATCGAAACGAGATTACCAGTTTGCGATGCTAGGCATACTTTTTTAATTCCACAGAGCTATACTCACACTTGGGGAAATTTTATTGTTGAAAGTGGTCAGGAGTTTAAACCAAACACGCCTTGGTTTAAATGCTTGTTTTTTCCGAAGATAGAGGAAAATAATGAAGATGTTATTTTACAAAAAATTAAATTGTTAAAACGATCCTTGAATAAATTATTTCCTCTCTTAGAAAAAAATTTAGTTAAAGAAAATTATCATATTGAATTAAATTATGCCTCAATTTCTATTCAAGAGTCCATTTTACCCACAATAGATCAAACCTGGATGCAATCTGCAAATTTAGTTTTATTGAATGGAGAGTTCGATAAACTAGGTAATACCGCAACGAATTTTTCTCAATTTGTGGAGAATGGTTTTGAGAATTCCTTCAATTAATATTCATTTTTTTCGCAGGGCCATGAAATTATTTTCTTTGCCTTTGGTTTTTTTATTTCCCCTGCTGTTTTTCTGCATGTTTTTAATGCCCATTATTTATTTTATTTGGCTTATTAATTCTACTGGTATTAGCACGAACTTAGATTCTTATTTTTCTATTCAATCGGAAATTCCGGTTTTTCAAAAATCTATGCCAAAAACCTGGGTTATTTTAAAAGGTGTTTCGCCGCAGGCCCTCTGGCCAGTTCTCATAAGTGAGGATTGGGCCTTCTATCAACATAGTGGAGTTGATTGGAATCAATTAAATATAGTCATTCAGGAAGGGATTAAAGATCTTAAATTTAAAAGAGGTGCGAGTACGATTACTCAACAAGTCGTTAAAAATTTATTTCTCACGAAAGAAAAATCTTTTTTAAGAAAGTTTAATGAAATCATTCTTTCTTACTATTTAGAAAATAAAAAGAACAAGAAACAAATCTTGGAGATGTATCTAAATTTAATTGAGCTTGGGCCGAATCTCTGGGGAATAAAAGCGGCTTCACGTTTCTATTTTGATAAAACACCAAAAGAATTAAATTATCGAGAAGGTGCATTCTTGGCGATGTTGCTGCCTAATCCGAAAAAATATTCTGTTTCGTTTAGAAATCATCAGTTAACTAAGTACGCAAGTAGTACTATGGGAAATATTTTAAAGAAATTGGTTCTTGCAAAAATAATTTCTGACGATGAGAAGGAACTGTATTCTCATTCTCCTTTTCGGTGGGAAAAATCTCCTGCAGTTTTAACGCCTTCCAATGAAGAGGAAGAATTAGTTGGGGATGAAGTTCTGGAAGGTGAGGGTGAGATTATAGGTGAAGTGGATGTAGACAATTTGCAAGATGCCTCACTAGAAGAAGATATAAAAATAGATAATAAAGTAAATGGGGATGCAGCTGTAGATCCGAGTCCAGCAGACTCCGCAGAACCCACAGACGCAGCAGACCCAGAGGCCGAGCTAGCTGAGTAAAGAAGTTTGCCTAAGGCATTCATAGGCGGCAGCAGTAACTACATTGGATAAGTTTAACGATCTTATGTGTGGGGAGTTCATCGGGAGTTTGTAAATATGCTCAGAATATTGAGTCGTTAAATTATCTGGAATGCCCTTGGTTTCTCCACCAAAAATCAAATATGCTCCGTTCGTAAACTTTGCTTCAAAGTAGGTGCAATTTGCCTGATTTTCAAAAAAAAATAACTTGGAATTATTTGTTATCTTTTCTAAATTTATGAATTGATTCCAAGAATCATATTCTATGAGTTTTAGATGTTTCCAGTAATCAAGTCCGGCCCTTCGAACGGATTTTTCTGTAATTTCAAAACCGTAAGGACGAATGAGAATGAGAGGGATTCCTAGCGCAACACAAGTCCGTCCTATGCTTCCCGTATTTCCAGGAATTTCAGGACAGTGAAGTACGATATTGAACATAGTTTTAATTTTTGAGCTTCTGAGGATTTATTAATAGTGATTCATAAAATCTACTAGTGTTCTCACCATGAGGGCGGAAGCACCATGGGAACAATAGGGCAAATGGGTTTGCGAGTCAGCAACCCCTGCTATGTCTAAGTGGGCCCAAGGAATATTGTTTTTGACAAAAGCTTCAATGAAAAGCGCCCCGGATGCGCTTCCGTTTCTTCCAGGGGATCCAATATTTTTAATGTCAGCAATCTTGGATTTCATGTCATCACGATATTCTTGAACGATAGGAAGTTGCCACAAATACTCATCAACATTCAGCGCCGAGGCCTTCAACTTGGCCACTAATTCGTCATTATTAGAAAACAAACCACAAACATGGACACCCAACGAAACGATCATTGCCCCCGTTAGTGTGGCAGCATCAACAATCACATCTGGTTTTAAGTCACAAGTATAGTCCATGGCGTCTGCGAGAATTAATCTTCCTTCTGCATCGGTATTTAATATTTCTACCGTTTTTCCACTTCTCGCCGTAATGATGGCATCTGGTACAACTCCAGAGCCATTAACTTTGTTATCAGTTAAAACCATAACACAAGAAAGTTCCGTTTCTATCCCATTGAGGATCGCGGCCCGAAAGGCCCCATAAACGGTTGCGGCCCCTGCCATATCACCTTTCATGCCGGCCATACCAGTGGCAGGTTTTAGGCTATATCCACCCGTATCATAAGTGACACCTTTTCCAACAAGAGCAATATGCTTCTTATTTTTTGGTTTCGTTGGACGGTAGTGTAGATGAATAAATCTTGGCTCTTCTGTTGAACCTGCATTCACCGCCAAAAGTAAATTCATCTTTTCTTTTTCAATGGCCTTCTTGTCTAAAATAGTTACTTTAACATTTTTTAAATTGGCCTTAACGTCATCTGCAATACGTTTGGCCATTTCGGTTGCGTGCAAAACCATGGGACATTCGTTGACGAGGTCACGAGCAAAATTCATGGAACGAGCAACGTTCACCTTTTGGGAAATCAGCTCTTGAAGTTTCGATTTGTTGGCAGATTTATAAGTGATGATAAAATCAAATGATTTTTTTTCTTCTTTTTTGTGAGAAGTTTTATATTTTAAAAAATCGTACTCTGCGAGAGGAATACATTCAGAGGCGATAGATATAAATTCATTTTCACTTATGTTTTTACTTAAAAAAGATTCAGTAAATAGGGTTGCCGTAGTGAGATCTTTTCCTTTCAGTCCTTTTACTAACCCAGCAAAAGTTCTTCTCAACTTTTCCGATGTGATCTCGTCTTCTTTCCCTAGGCCTAAAAAAAGGATGTTGAATTTAGGATTAAGTGTCATAACAACTTGCTGTCCCATCGTCCCTTTGAAAGATTGAAACCAGGAAAATTCTTCGATTTGTTTTTTTAAGTTTTTGTCGATTTTAAGTGTTGGACCACTTTTATCATCTTTCGATGCAAATGCACCTACAATCCATAAGGTTTTAGATTCAGAGATATGGGAAATCTGTTCAATGAGAATTTCACTATGAATTTTATGATCATTTTTACTTTGGCGTTTCATGTCTATCTCCGAGATATATTTTACTACTCTTTAAGGGGAATTTCGGAAGGTAATATGGCCGGTGTTGGGGACGGTTTTGGCATCATTTTGCTCTGATAATCTTTGTAAAAGAAAACTTCCCCTTTTTTATTGGCCACAAAAAGCGGTACAGAGTGTTCCTTCTCAATGTTGGAAGGAAAAACAAAGCTTTTGACGCTATTAACTTGGTTGCATTTTACTAGTTTTGAATTATGAAAAATTTTAAGCGCATTGATATTTCCTGAAGAGAAGAAAATATTTTTTCCTCGAATGGTAATTTTCTCTCCAAGTTTGAGAGTGTAGGATTTTACAATTGAATTATCTGCCCGATAGGAGATCCAAGAATCCCCAGTATAAGCATGAACAAAAACAATTTGCTCTTCAGGAGTAACTGGTTTTAGATCTTTAAAATTTTTGGGAAAAATTCGTTCATCATTGACACTTTCATCACTATCCGAATCCGTGATTCCTAAATCATTTATTTTTTTAAAAGGTACGTAGGGAAAATCTTCAGAAACGACATCTTTGGGAAGGGTAGTTGGTTCGGGAGATTGTGAGGAGGGAGTTGCTAAGGGTTTTAACGCGAATGTCGTTTTTGCTTCGGATGGTATCTTGTTTTGATTTTGGTTAGTGGATGGCGACGGTGATTCATTAGAATGGGAATTAGTATTAGAATAAACCTGAGGGCCTTGGGAGATGATGTCGTCAATTTTCTTTGGACTAGGTTTCTGATCATTTGGATTTGCGTCTTGTCCAAGGTCAAAATAAGTAGAATAGTTGGTGAAATTATGTAAGTTGATGTGCTTGAAAAAGTAAAATCCAGCCGAAAATATCCCGACAAAGATAATGATCATGAGAAACTTTAGATTGAATACTTTTTTAATGGTATGGATAGAAAAATTCTCTAAATCCTTAAGGTGAGAGTCTCCAGTTTCTAAGATTTGAAAGGAAGTACCCGTGAGTAATTTTAATTCTTCAAATGATTGCCGAATTTCTTCCGCAAATTCAGGTGTCAACTCACGTCTCAAGGTTCTCAAGTAATTTTTAATAAATCCACGAGTGTATGTATAGCTTGGAAGTTCTTGAAAGAGACCTTCTTCCATTTTTTTTAAAATATTAATTCCAATTTTAGTTTCGATAGCAATTGTTTCAAGAGTGACACCTTTGGCCAGTCTCCATTCTTTTAGTTGCTTACCAATTTTTTGAGCAGAATTCATTTTGGCCTTAAAAGCTTGGAGGTGAAAGTTGGGAATCTTCTTCTTCGTCTTTCTTTTCGTTCACATTTTCTTTGCTAAAGGCTTTTGGAGTACTCGTAGCAGAATTTTGATCAATGAGATCGATCATTCTTAAAGATTTTTGAGCATACTCAGACTTAGGAAAGCGTTCAATAATTTCTCGAAATTTTAAACGGGCGCCATCAAAATCACCCATCTTTTCCAAAGTGATTCCGTGATAATAGACTGGTAGTTCATTGTTATAACATGGGCCGTAATAAGAATTTTTAAAATACTTGGCAGCACCTGGAAAATCTTTTTTCTTAAAAGAAATAAGTCCTAAGTGGTAAGAACTAGCACAGGAATTTTCATCTTCCTTAAGTGATTTCACGAAATATTCTTGAGCACGATCAAAATTATTTTGGGCAAGTTCAATTTTTCCAAGGTTGTAATAGGTTAAAGAAATTTTATTATAGGTAAGATCTTTGAGAACGATTTCATATAATTTTTTTGCTTCTTCCCATTTTTTTTCTTCCATGTAAAAAGAGGCCAAATTACTTCTGGCGTCGCTATTTTTAGGATCAAGTTCTAAGGATTTCAAAATGTATTTCATTGCCGTTACTTTTTCGTTTTTGAAATAGTAGGCCATCCCTAAATTGTTATTGATATCACTTCTATTCGGTTGCATTTCATAGGCCTGCAATAAATTTGAAAGCGCTAACGTGTAATTTTTCGTGATGAGATTATTTGTTCCCATGGAGTAAAGTAAATCAGCTTGTTCTTCTTTATTGTTTTTTTCTGAGGAAGAACAAGAAAAAAAACCAAGTGAGCTAAAGGAGAGGATAAAAAAAACTAAGATTGTTTTCATTTTCATAAGACCTCAATGATCTTCATTTTTTAAGAACGTTGTACGCTTATTCTATCTTGAGGCCTTCACTGATGTAAATGAATTTTATAGTTTAATCAGCGCGACGCACTCGATGTGATAGGTTCCAGGAAACATATCTACTAAGACAATCGATTGAACTTGTTCTTCTTTTAACTTCAGATTTTTTAAATCTCGAATGAGTGTCGAGTAATGACAACTCACGGCGATTAAGTATTGAGGACGCAACTCAGAAGTCCAGTCGGCGATATTTTTAAAGCCACTTCGAGGAGGATCGATGATGAGGATGCCACCATAATTTTTAGTTTCAGGAAAAACGGTTAAGAATTTTTCCACGGCCTTTGGATGAAACAAATTAAATTCATGGAATCTTTCTAGTTTTTGATCATGGACGGCCTTAAAGTCCGAACCAATAACAGTGAATTCACTTTGGAGCTCTTTACTCAAGTTTCCATTTCCACAAAATAAATCCACCACAATTTTTTGTTTTTCTGGTGTTTTTGGGAAACAAGATTGAGACATTAACTTTACTTGATCCACTAATTTTTGATTCATGACAGAATTCACTTGGGTGAATCCTTCATCAGCATAGGGACGATTCCAGCGAATTCGGCAGTGGCCTCCCACCGTTTCTAGTTCAAGGTGACCGTTGCGAGGTGATCCTGGCGGAAGTAAAGTGAGCCAGTGGTCATCTAAAAAAAGTTGCTGCATCTTTCTTGAAATAGTGGAATTAGGTAGTAAGCAATGGGGGACGGCAGTAAGGGAATTTTTAAACTTCAGCCCCAATTGTGGTTTGTTATTGAGTGTATAATGGAGTTGCATTCGGTTGCGATACTGAACGCGAGTCGGGGCGCCTATCGAACTAACTTTTTCGGACAAATCCCATTTCATTTGCCGCTTAAATTCACCGAGAAAGGAATTTTTCTTGAATTCAAGTTCGCTAGCATAGTCTGTGTGGAGGAAGTGACATCCATTGCATGTGTCAAAGTGCTGACAGTTGGGGGAAATTCTTCGTTCTGATTTTTTGATAATCTTTTGGGGCCAGGAAAAATTGAGATTGTTTGTTTTTTTCTCAACTTTAGTTAAGACAACTTCACCTGGAAGGGTTTTAGGGATAAAATAAATCTCTGGTACATTATCACTCAAAACTTTGGCCACTCCCTGACCTAGTGGGTCAATGTGATCAATAGTAAGTTCGAAAAGATTTTCTGGAACAGCAGCATTAGTTGAATTGATTGGGCCCATATGAAGTTTACCGATATACGTTTAGGTTTAATAGTCGAGAGTCTCGTCTCTCTTCCATTTATTATATGTTATTTGCTTTTTAACAAACAGGTTATCCCACAGTTATTTCAATATGTACCTAGCGAATATATTGAAATAGTAGGAACTTATTTCGGCTGGTTGGTGCCTGTTGGAGTTCTATTTTCCCTCTGTGTACAGTGGTTTTTTTATGGGAGTGTGGAAAATCTTTTCAGGAAAGGAACTTTCACCATGGTTGTCGTGGTGCCGATGTTCATTACTTGGGGAGATTTTGAATTTACTTTTTGGTTGGCCACGGTTCATTGGTTTTCTTCACTCGTCTCTATATATGATTTACGGCAGGAGTTCCAACCCAATAAAAAAGTTCAAAGCGTTAAGGCCGAAAGTTATTTTTCCGCATTTCATTTAAATCCAGCGCAAATTGTCATCATTACATTTTTGCTTACCATTGTCTTGGGAACGACTTTATTGATGCTTCCCATCGCTACCAAAAAAGATGTCGCCTTGATTGATCATCTTTTTATGGTGACGTCTGCCACATGTGTGACCGGACTTACGACCATCGATCTTGGGCAGTGTTATACGGTTTTTGGACAATTAGTGATTTTGTGCTGCATTCAAATTGGTGGCCTAGGAATTATGACACTGTCCTCCTCGCTCACACTTTTTTTGGGAAAAAGCTTGGAGATTCGAGATCAACTTCTCATGCAAGATATTTTAGATCTCAATTCGATTGAAGAAATTTACACAATGATTATTGATATTATTCGCACCACTTTTATTATTGAAATGATTGGTGCCATATTTTTAACCATCATTTTTTTTAATTCGGGCATGGAATTTTCGGAGTCCTTGTACGCAGGAATTTTTCATAGCGTATCAGCGTTTTGTAACGCAGGGCTATCAATTTTCTCCAACAATTTAGAGGGCTTTAAAACAAATGTGGGAGTCAATTTAACCGTCTCGATGCTCATCATTTCGGGGGGAATTGGATTTTTTGTGATTAAAGAACTTCGCAATGTATTTTTTTTTCGCAAACAAAAATTGGAACAGATTTCTTTGCATACAAGAGTGATGTTGGTGGCCACTATCTCCTTAATTCTTATTGGAACAGTAAGTATTTTTGTGGGGGAGTTTTTGACCACACTTTCTCAGTATAATTTGGGTGAAAAATTTCTCATTTCCTTTTTTCAATCAGTCACTACGCGAACGGCCGGCTTTCATACCATTAGTATTGGCATGATGAATCCCCACACCTTACTTGTTATTTGTTTACTTATGTTTATTGGGGCCGGGCCGATTTCCACTGCGGGTGGGATTAAAGCGTCCACGTTTGTCATTCTCATTCAGAGCATAAAAGCCACCTTATTAGGGAAAGACCGAGTCGAAATTTTTAAGCGAGAACTTCACCCCCAAGTGGTTTTAAAATCTATCGCCTTGACTCTCATTTCTTTTTTTCTCGTTTTTGTAGTTACAATCATCATGGTGAAATTAGAAGAAAATAAGACCATTTTATCTATCATTTTTGAAGTCATGAGTGCGTTCGGTACGGTGGGACTTTCCATGGGTATTACGCCTCAATTATCAGAACCAGGAAAATTGATTATCATTTTATTGATGTATATTGGAAGAATTGGGCCACTGACTTTGGTTTTAGGAATTGTGAGAAGAAAGGCCCAACGCGGGGGAATTTCTTATCCTCAGGGGCGAGTACTTATCGGTTAAGGGAAGGGAATTTATATGATTGTAGCAGTGATTGGTCTCGGAAGTTTTGGTTTCAAAACTGCAACGAGACTTTATGAACGAGGGATCGATGTACTTGCCATCGATTTAGATAGTGAACTTGTTGAACGGGTTAAAGATAGAGTGACGCACGCGGTCTCGATCAATATTACTGACGAAAGATCGCTGCGGGCGCTCAATATTTCAGATATTGATTTGGCCATTGTGGCCATTGGCGATAATATTGAAATGTCTATTATGGCCGTGGCAAGTCTGAGGAAATTGGGAGTGGGGCGCGTGATCGCTCGGGCCGCCAATCAAATTCATGAACATGTACTTAGAGATATTGGAGCGAGCGAAATTATAAAAGTGGAAGAAGAAATGGGGGACTTAGTGGCGTCTCGAATTTTAGCTCCCCACATTTTAAATCACTTTTACTTTGCGGCCGGGTACTCGCTTGTCGAAATTAAGGCCGGGAAATTATTTGAAGGGAAAACAATAGTAGAAGCAAAAATTAAGCAGAATTATTCTTTAAACGTGGTCGCGATTCAAAAGCGAGTTCCTTATATAACAGATGAGGGAAAAACCGCCTTTAAAGTAGAAATTAACGATACACCCATGCCCATGGATCTCATTGAAGAAGATGACGTTCTTGTATTGGTAGGGGCAGATCAAAATTTTGATCGATTATTTCAGGACATAGGAAAATAAATATGATTTCACTAAAACGTCGAATTGAAATGAGCTACATCGTTGCGGTGGCCGTTATTCTCATTTTAAGTTTGATTAACTTTTTTTACCTCGAGAATTTGCATAAAAAACTTTTGGTCATGGTGAATACACTGACGACGGAAAATACGATTATTAATGAAATTTCTCATGGGTTAGAAAATCAACGAAAGCTGATCATTAACCAATTTAAAGATCCCTATCAAAAAGTTTCGTTGCGAGAAGTTGAAGATAATATAAAAACGGCCATTGAATTAATTAATAATAACAAAACTTTTTTTTCGGATCCCACGTCACGCTCTCTACTAGATAGCGTGCAGCAATCGGTAGAATCTATTTTATCACTGATTCCGCAATTAGCGCTCAACCCTAATCGCCCATCACCGGTTTTGATTGAAGGATTTCAAAGTTACTTCGAACAAATTTCAACCAATATTGGCGAGCTCAATACCCATCGATCAAAAATGGCCAAAGATTGGACTTCAAGCATCAGCTCGATGATTAATGAAACAAAGAGAGTGATGTTAGTGATACTCATTATTGGATTTTTAGCATCCATCTTAGTGGCAATGGTAGTACCAGCAAAAGTCACGCTTCCCTTTAAAAAAATTAGCGACGCGATTAGGGAAATTCAAGAATGTAATTTTGATGTTTCCATTTACTACAACCAAAAAGATGAAATAGGTGAGCTTACAACAGAAATAAATAAAATGATTAAATCCATCAAGCATTTTGAAGAACTCAGGGCCGATCGCATTTCTGTGGAGCTTAGGAAATTTGATATTTTGGCAAATTTAACTAAAAAATATGTTATTGTTTCTAACAGCGAAGGACAAATTGTCTATGTTAATAATCCGCTCTACGGAATTCTAGAATTAAGTTCAGAGGACCTTTTACACAAACATTATGATGATTCTCTTATCCCTGAATCCATTAAAGAGGCGATGGAATTGGCCATTAAACGCCGAACAAAAGTGGAAAATGCAGAAATCATTTTTGATCATAGCTCCCAAGAAGCCGAAAATGATGGCCAGGAATTAAAACAAGTGTCATTTAAAGGGTTTGCTAATATTATTCCCATACGTGGAAAAGAAAGCAGTTTAGATTATTACCTGATGGTTTTGTCTAAAGAATTTTTCGCTTAAATGATCATGGAATTAATAGGATAATTAATGGACCAAAAATATATTAGAAATTTTTCTATCATTGCTCATATCGACCATGGGAAATCTACCTTAGCAGATCGATTTATCGAGCTCACTAACTCAATCACTTCCAGAGAAATGTCGAGCCAGTTCTTAGACAACATGGATATTGAAAAAGAGCGCGGAATTACGATTAAGGCACAGACCGTACGCCTTAAATATAAATCGAAATCAGGTGAATTATATTATTTTAATTTAATTGATACTCCGGGACACGTGGATTTTACCTATGAAGTAAGTCGTTCCCTTGCTTCTTGTGAAGGGGCGCTTCTTGTTGTTGATGCGTCTCAAGGGATTGAAGCGCAAACTTTGGCCAATGTGTATTTGGCGCTTGAAAATAATTTAGAAATATTTCCGGTCTTAAATAAAATTGATCTTCCCCACGCCGATCCCGATAAAGTGAAACTAGAAATTGAAAATGTCATTGGATTAGATACGACCAATATTGGAGTCGTATCTGCAAAAACAGGATTGGGTGTAGCTGACTTATTTGAGCAGATCATCCACCGAATTCCTCCCCCTAAAGGAGAGTCCCAACATCCTCTTCAAGCGCTCATTTTTGATTCGTGGTTTGATGTTTATCGCGGCGTAGTTATTTTAGTTCGGGTTTTTGAAGGAACCATGACTCCGCGTACAAAAATTTATTTGAAAGGTGTTGAGCGAGAATATGAAATTTTAGAGCTTGGTATCCACGAACCCTTTTATTCTAAAGTGGATTCTTTGGGCGCGGGAGAAGTAGGAGTCGTCATTTGTGGGATTAAAACCATACGTGATGTAAAAATTGGAGACACGCTAGTTTCCGCTTCCCTCAAAGATACTCCCATCCTTAAAGGCTACAAAGAAGTTAAGCCCATGGTTTTTTGTGGTGTCTTTCCGGTAGAAAGTGATGACTATGAAAATTTAAAAGAGGCCTTAGAAAAATTAGCGCTCAATGATTCCTCTTTTACTTATGAACCAGAAACTTCTCAGGCCCTTGGATTTGGTTTTCGTTGTGGATTTCTTGGTTTATTACATATGAACATCATTCAGGAGCGGCTGGAGCGTGAATTTCAATTGGCGCTCATCTCCACTGCACCGTCTTGTAATTATAAAATTCAAACCACCGCCGGTGAAATTTTATTTATTGATAACCCTTCTAAACTTCCTGATACCGCAGAAATTGATAAAATTTTTGAACCCTTAGTCGAAATTTCACTCCATCTTCCTAATGACTATTTGGGAAAAATTATTAAGTTGTGTGAAGATCGTCGCGGTAAGCAAATGAATATTAATTATATCACTCCAGAGCGAGTACAATTAGTATATGAGTTACCGCTTAGTGAAATGGTTTTTGATTTTTATGATCATTTAAAGAGCCTAAGTAAAGGCTATGCAAGTATGGATTATAATTTTTTAGAATATCGCGAATCTGATTTAGTAAAACTTGATATCTTACTTAACGGCGACAAAGTAGATGCACTATCAATTATTTGTCACCGATCCAACTCTTTTTACCGTGGACGTGACTTAACGACAAAATTGCGTGGCCTCATCGATCGCCAGCAATTTGAAATTGCGATTCAGGCATCCATTGGAACAAAAGTTATTGCAAGGGAATCGGTAAAAGCGCTTAGGAAAAACGTTTTGGCCAAGTGTTACGGTGGTGATATTTCCAGGAAGCGAAAATTACTAGAAAAACAAAAAGAAGGAAAAAAACGCATGAAGATGGTGGGGAATGTGGAACTTCCTCAAGAAGCGTTTTTGGCCGTTCTCAAAGTTGACGAATAAGGGATAAAATTATGGATAATTTAAGGGCCCAATTCAATAAAATTTTGGATGATATTTATATCTACCATACAGAAGGGGAGAGGCAGAATACGCTTTTCCAAGCAAAAGATTTTTATTTTCGAATGACGGGAAATGTGGACAAAGATTCTAGCGATTTTGAAAATAAGATGATTAGTTTTACTGAGTGGTTTGTCCTTAATTTTACTCCTGGTATTGGCCAAGAAAAAGTTTATGAAATTTATTTTAGAGAAGTGGGATTTTCAGAAGAAATTTTAAAGCTCATGAATTCCGTAGAGTTTTCGCTCTTTCAATTTAATGGAAAAAGCTTGTGGGGCTCTCAAACGCTTACAGATTTGTTAGCAGGACAAAAAAAAGTTTTGGCCAAAGATGCGGATGTCTCCTTTATCTTTCCAAAAGAAATATTCGTGGGAAGATTGATGTCCTTAGAGGGAAAAAACTACTTACTTCGTGGAATTTGCTCACTACCTATTAACGTAAAATCAAAAATTATGAAGCAATGTAAGAGAGTGAAACGAAAAAAAGTAGACATGGATGAATCAGAGTTTCTTTTATCATTGGAAGGAATGCGCTACAAGGCCTATACTTATGCCCACGTTCCAGCAGAAAAAATATTCAATTTTTAAAGAATGAGTCGTGAAATCCGTCGGGTTACGTTGTCGCAAAACCTTTTTTAATCGGTCGCATACTATTCGTATGCTCCCTCATAAAAAAGATTTTGCTCCTAGTACCCCTCGGATTTGACGACTCAAAGATAAATTAATTAATTTAACGACGGAATTAGAATGAAGATTAGTATCGTAGGAACTGGTTATGTTGGCCTAGTGACGGGAACTTGCTTTTCTGAAATTGGACATACCGTAACTTGTATTGAAAAAGATCAAGCAAAATTAGAAAAATTAAAAAAAGGCGTGGCCACGATTTATGAGCTTGGCCTTCAAGATATGCTATCACGCAACATCAATGCAAAAAGGCTTCTTTTTAGTTCTGATTTTGAGTCTACTAAAAATTGCGATGCCATGTTTATTGCCGTTGGAACACCCTCAACAGATGAAGGGAATGCAGATTTAACAGCCTTCTATTCTGTGCTTGAAACGGTCCATTCCTTACTAAAGAAAAATGGAATTGTGGTCATCAAGTCAACAGTTCCCATTGGTACATCATCTAAGGTTATGGAATTCTTAAAATCCAAAAAGCGCGATGATTTAGTAGTTGTGAATAATCCTGAATTTTTAAAAGAAGGCGCTGCGATTGCGGATTTTATGAAACCAGATCGCGTGGTGGTTGGAACAGATAATGAAGATGCGAAAGAAGTGATGAAACAACTTTATGCACCGCTCGTCAGGCAAGGTAATCCCATCTTTTTTATGAGTAATATTTCCGCAGAGCTCACTAAGTATGCGGCCAATTGTTTTTTAGCAACCAAAATTTCCTTTATTAACGATATGGCAAGATTGTGTGACGCCATCGGTGCAGATGTGGAAGAATTGAGACAAGGTATCGGAAGTGATGTTCGAATTGGAAAACATTTTCTTTATCCTGGGCCAGGTTATGGAGGAAGTTGTTTTCCCAAAGATGTGAGAGCGCTATTAAGCTCTGCTAAAGAATTTCAATTAGATTTACCGATTGTTCGTGCGGCCGAAAAAATTAACGAGGAAGTAAAACATTTAATGGCCAAAAAATTCTTGAAATATTTCTCAAGTGAAAAATATGAAAATTTAAAAGTGGCCATTTGGGGACTTGCTTTTAAGGCAAATACTGATGATGTTAGGGAAACCGCCGCTTATTCAGTCGTCGAGGATTTAGTAAGTATGGGAGTAAAAGAAATACGAGTCTACGATCCCATGGCGATGGAGAATTTTAAAAATTACTTACCACCAAAATATCATTCGTGTGTTCATTTTATTTCAACCGCTGATGAAGCAGTCAGAGAAGTGGATGCGTTATTTTTGTTAACCGAATGGACGGAATTTAGAAACCCAGATTTGAGTGCGATGGGGAAAAGTATGAAACGAAAAATTATTTTTGATGGCAGAAATATGCTAAATTCCAAAGAAGTACTAAAGGCCGGATTTGAATACTTGGCCCATGGAAAGAAAATAAATTAAATGAAGCTACCTATTAGCGTTGAGTGGAAGAAGGATCACCTGCAACTACTTGATCAAACTTTATTACCTACTCAGACTTTATTTTTTCGTTGCGATACGGCCCAAGATGTTTGGCAGGCCATCAAATCTCTGCGAGTGCGAGGCGCACCCGCAATAGGAATTGCAGGAGCTTTTGGTTTTTATTTGGGAATGATTCCCTTTGAAAAATTATCCATGTCAGAATTTTTATTGAAAGCGAAGGAAGTTTTTCAATACTTAAATTCATCCCGGCCAACGGCGGTTAATTTGCAGTGGGCGCTTAGTCGACAATTAACATTAATTCAAAATTTTCAAAGCACTGGCACTGATAAAACTCAGACAACGAAAGAACTTTTGCAAAAAATTTTACAAGAAGCACTCAACATTCAAGAAGAAGATCGCTCCATTTGTTATCGCATAGGAATAAATGCCCTGCCACTTATTAAAGAAGGTATGGGGATTCTGACTCACTGTAATCCAGGAGCGATCGCAGTAAGTGAGTGGGGAACCGCGCTTGCACCACTCCACATGGCAAAACAGCAAGGAATTAATTTTAAAGTATACGTTGATGAAACGAGGCCGCTACTTCAAGGGGGAAGGCTCACAACTTGGGAACTCATGCAATCGGGGATTGACTGCACCTTGATCACTGATAGTATGGCCGCCATGGTCATGTCTCAAGGAAAAGTGCAGATGGTCATTGTGGGGACTGACCGAGTCGTTGCCAACGGAGATATGGCCAATAAAATTGGAACCATGAATTTGGCAATTCTAGCTAAGCACTTTAAGATTCCTTTTTATGTGGCCTGTCCGTCGTCGACTTTTGATTTTTCTACGACTTGTGGCAGTGATATTGAAATTGAAGAACGGCCTAGTTCCGAAATTACTCACTTTAAAGGCCAACTAGTTGCTCCTGAAGATGTGAAGGTTTACAATCCTGCTTTCGATGTAACACCGTGTGAATTGATTACTGGGATGGTTACTGAAAATGGTATTTACTCTTATCCTTATATAGAGAAAATTAAAGATGATTTCCGTCAATCAAACAGTTAATAATTTTCAAGAATCTATTTTTTCAACGATTACAAAATTAAGTATAGAAAATGAGGCCACTAATTTGGCCCAGGGTTTTCCCGATTTTGATGGGCCTGCTTGGATTATTGATCTTGCTTATAAGGCCATGAGCGAAGATAAAAAAAATCAATACGCTCCTTCTATGGGAATACTTCCTTTAAGGGAATCGCTAAGTCAGCATTATCAAAAATACTATGGCGTAAATTATGATCCTCAAAAAGAAATTTTAGTTACTAATGGCGCAACCGAAGCAATTTACTTGGCCTGTGTTTCACTTTTGAATCCAGGTGATGAAGTTATCGTTTTTGCTCCTTTTTATGATTCTTATGCGGCCTCCATTCAAATGGCGCAAGGTCAAATCAAGGTGGTAAATCTGCAAGCGCCGAATTTTTCATTCGATGAGGATGATTTAAAACAGCAAATTTCTCAAAAAACGAAAATGTTGATTCTGAATTCTCCGCATAATCCTACCGGAAAAATATTTAATAAGTCAGAACTTGCTATGATTGCGAGATTGGCAAAAGAAAATGATTTCATCATCCTAAGTGATGAAGTTTATGAGTTTATAACTTTCGAGAAAAATTTCTTACCTATCTCTCAATTGGAAGATTTAAGAGATCGACTAGTCGTGATTTCCTCTATTGGTAAAACATTAAGTTTCACGGGATGGAAAATCGGCTGGGCATGTGGGCCCCAAAATTTGATTCGCGCGATGCATTTGGCCCACCAATTTATTGTCTTTTGTGTTTCTCATCCGATGCAAGTTGCAGTGGCAGCGGCATTGCCACAGCTAGAAGTTTATTTAAAAGACTTAAAAAGGGATTATCTTGAAAAGCGAAATCTGCTTACAGAAGGACTAAGAAAGCGGGGAGCTAACATTCTTAGTCCTGAAGGGACGTACTTTGCTCTTTGTAAGATTGGCGATGATTATCAAGGTAGCGATTTAGATTTTTGTTTTGAGTTAATTAAAGAGCATAAATTGGCGGCCATTCCGATGTCGGCCTTTTATTTAAATTCACAAGTTCCCTCTCGCTACATTCGTTTTTGTTTTGCCAAAAATTTAAAAACAATCATTGAGGGGGTCGCAAAGTTTCCCACTCTTAAACCTACTTAAGTTGCGGATGAAAAGATGGAAAAAGATTTACTAGTAAATTTAATCAGAAAACTAAACGATCAGGGGCACAATCCGGCGACCAGTGGGAACTATTCTCTGAGAGAAGATTTGGAATCAAATATTATATTGGTTTCACAATCTGGGATCGATAAAAGTGAGTTCACTAAGTCGAATCTTTTAGAAGTAGATCTGAATAGTGGAAAATTAATTCAAAAAATAGATTTAGAAAAAAATTTGAAATCCTCAGATGAAACGGCCGTGCATTTGGCGATTTATCAAAACACGCAGGCCAAATGCGTTCTCCACTCTCACTTACTTGAAATTGTTCTCTTGGCAGAACTATTCCCTCATTCAAATCAAATAGAAATAAGTGGATATGAATTACTAAAGGCCTTCAAGGGTGTTAAATCCCATGAGGAAGTTGTCGCTATCCCATGTTTGGAGAATTCTCAAGACATGAGTTTGGTATCCCAAAGCGTTAGGAAACTGTTTCGTCAATTGTCACCCACAACTTTTGGACTGATATTAAGAAAACACGGAATTTACGTTTGGGGATCTTCCGTTTCAGAAGCGAAACGTCACCTTGAAGCCTTTGAATATTTAGCAATATTTTTATTAGCACAAAGAAATTTATACTCATCGGAATTTGGTTTTCAGGGTAGTGGATGAGGTTCCAAACCAAAGGTTTGGAAGGCGTATGGTATACGTCGACGACGAATACGCATCCTGAAAACCAAAGTGCGATGGGTAGAAGCGGAGTTTAAAATGACAGAATTATATATTCCCAAAAATGAGTGGCGTACAAATAATGCAGAAGAAATTAAAAATTTTTTAACCTTTAGAGGAATTTCTTTTGCTCGGTGGAAAGCTTCTCATCCTTTATCCCAAGAGGATAATGAGTCTACTATTCTCAAGGCCTATGAACATGAGTTGCGTCCTTTTATGGACAAGCATGGTTTTCAATCGGCAGACGTCATTAATATTCATCCTAAGATGGATAACTTATTAGCTTTAAGAGAAAAATTTTTAAGTGAACATACACACTCTGAAGATGAAGTGCGTTTTTTTGTCGATGGTAGCGGTAAGTTCTGGTTTAACTTAAAAAATGAAATAGACGATGATGACTTAGTGGTATGTGTTACGTGTACGAAAGGGGATTTTTTGTCAGTCCCACAGGGGATAAAGCACTGGTTTGATTTGGCGCCAGAATATTTTGTGAAGGCCATCCGGATATTTACCTCAAAAGAAGGTTGGGTTGCTCAGTATACCCAGTCAGGGGTTGATAAAAAGTATAATCAAGTATGATTAAATTTATTTTAATGGATGTAGAGGGAACGACGACGTCTAAAGATTTCGTTTATGAAACGCTCTTTCCCTACGCCTACGCTGAATATGAAAGTTTTATTAAGGAAAATATTCATTTGCCAGCGGTACAAGAAATAGTGAAAGAAGTTGCAGTGCATGTGGTGGGCGAAGATGGAAAAGATGCTTTAATCCCAAAATGTTTAGAAATTATCAAAAATTGGGCGAAAAATGATTTGAAGATTGCGCCACTCAAAAAATTGCAAGGCATGATCTGGGAAGCAGGATACAAAAGTGGAAAAATTTTTGGCCACGTCTATCCAGAAGTTAAAGAGGCCTATCAAGATTGGACCGTTGGAAAAAATCTTAAACTTGGAATTTATTCCAGTGGTTCAGTATTGGCGCAAAAAATGCTTTTTAAATATTCTATGTTAGGTGATCTTACGCCGTACTTAAGTTTTCATTTTGATACTTCAGTAGGAAACAAGCGTGAGAAAAATTCTTATTCAAATATTGCGAACGCATTGAATCTATCTGGAGAGGAAATTTTATTTTTGTCTGATACGCCAGAAGAATTAGAGGCGGCACAAGAGGCCAAATTTAGAGTTTTGCAAATTGTAAGAGACGAAGAAGGAGATAAAAAATCGCGGCAGTTATTTAAAACCGCCGCAAATTTTAATTTTAATATAAACTCATTCAATAATTAATTTAAATCCGCATTCACTAATACCTCTCGCAATCAAGTTTGGATTAATTTGCGATGTGTTGCCATCAAAATCTACATTGTAAACATAAGTGCCTTTTGATAATTCAACAATTTTAAAGGAAAGCTTTTTATCATCTTTAGCATCGACCATAAAAGTAGTATCGCTTGCAAACGAGTGAAGTTCTACAGTTGAAATTTTGCCAGTTTTTTTATTAGTAAAATAAACGACTCCATCCACCTTATCTCCGGTGATTTTAGTTTGAGGAGTATCAATTTCTATAGATGTGCTTCCAGGGCAGGCAAAAAGGTGGGTAGAGATTAGCAGAACCGAGGACGCTATTACTTTACTCATTTTCATAAATTCTCGTGCGCCGTAGATAAAACGATTTGATCAATAAACTAAAGGAGGAAAAAAAAAAAAAAAAATCGCGAAACTGTATCGATGATGAAGGTAGGCCCTTCGCACACGCCTTTCAGAGGGAGTTTGCAAACTAATTCAAGCTGCAACAATTAAGAGTTGTTGTGGTGAGCATTGATTTAAAGGCCATCTCA
>JARXAH010000026.1 GCA_029865945.1 Bacteriovoracaceae bacterium
GGTAGTGAAGAAGCACCTGTTTATAGAATTTTAAAATTGGCGCCTCAAATAAAATATCCCACTCAAACCGCCGATGTTCCTTGGGATACTCATAGTACTGTCGTGAAGTGGGATGGTGAATGGTATATTACTTATGAAGTATTTCGTGATTTAGGTGGGGCCTTCGCAGTCGTCATCGTTCTCATTTATATTTTAGTCTTAGGTTGGTTTAGAAGTTATGCTGTTCCTCTTGTGATTATGGCCCCTATTCCCATCAGTCTCATCGGTATTTTACCGGGGCATGCCATACTTGGCGCTTATTTCACTGCAACTTCAATGATTGGATTTATTGCAGGTGCTGGAATCATTGTGAGAAATTCCATCATCCTTGTCGATTTTATTGAGCACCAAGTGAAAAATGGCATGGCCTTAAAAGAGGCCGTGATTAGTGCTGGTATTTTAAGATTTAGGCCTATGCTTCTCACGGCAGCTGCTGTCGTGGTGGGAAGTGCTGTCATGCTTGCGGATCCCATTTTTCAAGGACTGGCCGTCAGTCTTATGTTTGGGGAAATCGCGGCCACTTTCTTGAGCAGATTTACAGTACCTGCCCTTTATTATTGGTTTGTAGGGAAATCAAGAGAGCGTTTCATTCATGAAGAGTTAAAAATAACAAATACAGGAGAAATCTATGGCCAATAGAATGAGCATTGAAAATCAGATTAGGGCATTTGCAGGATTTTTTATTGTGGTGAGTTTAATTTTAGCAGAACTTTATGGCCCTTACTGGTATTTTTTTACTTTGTTTGTAGGTATCAATTTATTTCAATCGAGCTTTACAGGATTTTGCCCGCTTGAAAAAATATTAATTAAAATCCAAAAAAATAAATCAGAAAAAAGGAATTAGTTATGAAAAAGAACATTCATTTTGTAGAGAGAATTGTAAGAATTTTTGTTGGTATTGGCTTAGTTTCTTGTGTTTTTATTGGCCCACAAAATCCTTGGTTTTGGCTAGGTGTTATTCCATTGATTACGGGAGTAGTTGGTTGGTGTCCTCCTTATACCATGCTAGGAATTAGTACTTGTAAAATAAAATAAAATTGAAGCTTTTTTTCGTTTTCGTTAAGAATTTTTTGATGAAATCCATTTGTTCGTCTGATCTTTTGCTTTTGTTTTAATTTCCTCAGGGAGTGAATTATTGATTGCTACGAGGGCCGAAATGAGCACACCAATATCATCAGTGAAACCAATGAGCGGAATAAAATCGGGAACGACGTCAAAAGGAAAAATAAAATAACCCAATGCACCTAAGATAATCGCCTTAGATATCTTAGGTGTCGTTGGTTCTTTAAGGGAAAAATAGAGAAGGAGAGCATTTTCAATTAACTCACGACTCGTTTCGATGGATAAGGATTTCATCTTTTTCCAAAGTCCAGTGTCCGAAAAATATTTAGCAAATTCTTTAACTGAATTTATTTTATTATTGTCCATAGACTTAATCTAACACAATCAATTTATACTGCACAACTATACTCTTTTTAGATTATCCATAATACACTCGTAATAAAAAAAACTAAACGGAGTGGTACAAGGATGTCATTATCTCTCATGTTTCGCGACCGAAAATTTGCTCCTCTCATGTGGGCCCAATTTTTTGGTGCTCTCAACGATAATATTTTAAAAAATGCGTTAGTCGTTCTTTTAGCAATCAAAGAAATACAGTTACTCGGTTTAAAGTCAGAATTGTTAGTGACGATGATTACCTTGATATTCATCTTACCTTTTTTTTTCTTCTCCGAACTTGCAGGCCAGATCGCTGATAAATATGAGAAGTCTCGTTTAGTGAGGATAATCAAAACAGCAGAAATTTTTATTATGTTAATTGCGGGTTTAGGTTTTTATTTTGAAAATTATTTTGTCTTAATCTTTTCGATTTTTTTATTAGGATTGCACTCGACCTTTTTTGGCCCCATTAAATATTCTTCAATTCCAGATTTATTATCGGAGCAAAATCTTACAAGTGGGAATGCTTACGTGGAAATGGGAACCTTTATTGCAATATTAATTGGAACCATTAGTGGAGGATATTTAATTTCCCTATCAGGGGGAGCACTTTATGTTATCGTATTTTTAATTTTAAATGCTTTGATGGGCCTCTACTTTGGTATCAAATTACCTCGAATTCCCAATGGAAATTCTCATCTAAAATTAAATTTTCACCCGTGGAAACCTTTAATTGCTACTTGTGTAGAAATAAAAAAAAATAAGACAGTTTTTCATTCTATCCTAGGGATTTCTTGGTTTTGGCTTTTGGGGGCCGTCATCTTGAGTGTCCTGCCCTCACTTAGTATTAAAGTTTTGCATGGGAATCCCTTTGTTGTTACTTCGTTCTTGGCCTGTTTTACCATTGGGATTGCCATTGGTGCCGTTATTTGTGAACGATTATCATTTGGAAGAACTGAAATTGGTTTAGTTCCTCTTGGATCATTAGGAATGAGCCTATTCTTAGCAGACATTGCACGCGTGTTGGGTAGTTGGAATCAAACTTATGGATACGTTGAAACTAACGTATCAGTTTTGAATCTGCTCTCACGTCCTTTAGGAATAAATCTCTATTTAGACATTTTTGCTATCGCCATTTTTGGAGGACTCTACACCGTTCCCCTTTATACTTTAGTCTCTCAGAGATCGAGTCGGGAAACGAGGTCACGTGCGGTAGGAGCTAATAACATTTTAAATTCTTTATTTATGGTTTTGGGATCTGCTCTCCTTATGGGATTTTTTGCTTGGGATTTTTCGTTGTCCAAGATTTTACTCATCTATGCGGCCCTGAATTTCATCGTTTCCTTTTATATTTATTCGATCGTACCAGAATTTACACTTCGATTTTTCATGTGGGTGGGAGCAAAAATTTTTTTTCGGTTAGCGGTGAGACATCAGACAAATATTCCAAAAGAGGGAGCTGCCTTACTGATTAGTAATCATGTGAGTTATATTGATTGGATGCTTATCGGTGCGGCCATCAAACGTCCCGTTCGCTTTGTGATGTACTATAAATTTGCTAGAACTCCTATGCTTCGCTACCTGATGAACCAAGCGGGTGTCATTTTAATCGCTGGGAAAGCGGAAAATGAAAAAATTTTTCAAGAGGCCTTTGATAAAATTTCTCAGGCCCTAATAAATGGGGAGTTAGTTTGTCTATTTCCAGAAGGATCCATAACGAGAGATGGTAAAATTCAAGAATTCAAAAAAGGGATGGAGTTCATTTTAGCAAGAAATCCTGTCCCGGTTATTCCGATGTTTCTTGAAGGTGTTTGGGGAAGTTTATTTAGCCCAGATGGGAAAAAAATTTGGAAAAAACTTTTAAAGATTCCCTTGTTTTCCTTTCTTCTTTTTAGACACAAAAGAGTCATTCTAAAGATTTCTGATGAGGTAAAACCAGGCGACACTAATGCAACTCATTTAGAGGGCCTCATACGGAAGTTAGAAACAACATATATGTAAAACTTTTGTTTAAAGAATGGAAAGTCCCAAATATACTGAGATGAAGATTAGTCATTCATAGGAGTATGATTTCATGGCAAATATAGAGACCGCGCAAATACAAGATTCTACTTACCACGAAAATGTTCAGTTCAATAAAAAATTAGTTGATGAACTACATTCTAAAATTAAATCATCTATTAATTACGAAAATAAATATGACGACACCATTAAAAAGCACTTGGCCCGTGGCAAACTTTTAGTGCGAGATAGAATCAAAGAATTAATCGATCCTCAAACTCCCTTCATGGAATTTAATACTCTAGCGGCCAATCAAGTTTATGAAGAAGAAGTATATGGCGCTGGTATTGTGACGGGAATCGGACAGGTGAGCGGTCATCTCTGTGTCATTGTGGCCAATGATCCTTGTGTGAAAGGGGGAACCTATTTTCCACTTACCGTAAAAAAACATTTGCGGGCCCAAGAAATTGCGATGAATAATTTTTTACCTTGCCTCTATTTGGTCGATTCAGGTGGTGCCTTTTTACCTATGCAGGATGAAGTATTTCCTGACAAAGAACATTTTGGAAGAATTTTTTTTAATCAGGCGAATATGTCAGCGAAAGGAATTCCGCAGATCGCCGTAGTTCTTGGATCATGTACGGCCGGAGGTGCTTATGTTCCGGCCATGTGCGATCAGTCTGTTATCGTAAAAGGAAATGGAACCATTTTTTTAGCGGGCCCTCCTTTAGTAAAAGCGGCGACAGGAGAAGAGGTGAGTGCGGAAGAATTGGGTGGGGCGCAAGTCCACTCTACTACGTCAGGTGTAACGGATTATATGGCCAATGATGAGGCCGATGCTTTTATCATCGCTCGCGAAATTATGGCCCAATATCCTAAGAGCAAAAAATTATCCCAGCTTGACTTAATTTCTAAATCAAATTTTATTAACCCACTTTATTCCTCAGAAGAAATTTTAGGAATACTTCCCAAAGATACAAAAACACCTTTTGATATCAAAGAACTTATTGCCCGAATTGTGGATGGAAGTGAATTTAGCGAATTCAAAGAGCATTACGGAAAAACTTTGATTTGTGGATGGGCCGAAGTTTTGGGCATACGAGTGGGAATTGTTGCCAACAATGGTGTGCTATTTTCCGAAAGTGCACTAAAAGGTGCTCACTTTATTGAATTGTGCTGTCAGCAAAAAACGCCTTTGCTTTTTCTTCAGAATATTACTGGGTTTATGGTTGGAAAAAAATATGAATCCGAAGGAATTGCCAAGAATGGAGCGAAACTCGTAACAGCTGTGAGCTGTGCCAAAGTTCCAAAAATTACCGTAATCGTTGGTGGGTCTTACGGTGCCGGAAATTATGGAATGTGTGGACGGGCCTATAGTCCTGATTTTCTTTGGATGTGGCCGGGATCAAAAATATCAGTCATGGGGGGAGAACAAGCGGCCAATGTTCTCACCACCATAAAACAAGACGCCTTAAAATATCAAAAGAAGAATCCCATGTCAGAGAATGAAATAAAAGAATTTCAAGCTCCCATTCGCTACAAATATGAAACGGAAGGAAGTGCCTATTATAGTACGGCCAGACTTTGGGACGACGGAATTATTGATCCAAGGAAAACGAGAGAAGTGGTGGGCCTTAGTTTATGGGCATGCCTTGTCAATCGGGAAATAGAAAGTACTAAATTTGGTGTCTTTAGGATGTAAGAGGAAGAATATCAAAGTGGAAAAAAAATTAGAGAATGGAAAATATTTTCAAGTAACGAGTCATAACCAATTATTGGTGATTACTTTAAATAGACCTGAAGTTAAAAATGCCTTTAATGCGGAAATGATTCAAGAGATCATTACCTTATTTCAAATGATTGATAAGCAAATATCAGATTTGATGAAGACCTATAAATTGATAATATTAAAATCTTCAGGTGATGTGTTTTGTGCTGGCGCCGATCTTAATTGGATGAAAGAAATGAAAAATTTTTCTTTAAAGGAAAATGAGACCGATGCCAAAAATTTAGAAAAATTATTTCGCTCTATTCGTGATAGTTCACTACCTGTCATTGGACTTATTCAAGGGGGCTGCTTTGGCGGAGGCGTCGGAATTGCGGCCGCTTGTGATATCGTGTTTGCGAAAGAAAAAACGGCCACTTTTTGTTTGAGCGAAATTAAACTAGGATTAGTTCCGGCCGTAATTTCACCTTACGTGATCGCAAAAATGGGAGTTTCCCAATTTAAGTTTTTTGCTCTTTCTGGTGAAACATTTAGCGCCTCTCGGGCCATGCAACTTGGACTAGTTCACGGTGTCATCGATGATCAAGATTGGGAAAATAATTTGATTTTAAAAATAGAAAAAATGTTTCAAAATTTACCCACACGTGCCATGCAATCCATAAAGAATTTAAGCAACACCATGGAAAAAACTCTTTTTACTGATGCTATTGTTGATTATACGACTAAATTAATTGCTAATGTACGCCTAGGGGCAGAGGCCCAAGAGGGGATGAGTGCTCTTCTTGAAAAACGAAAACCCCTTTGGCCCAACTAAATTAGGAAAAATATGATGACGAAAACAAATGCAAAAATAAAAAGACTTATGGTGGCCAACCGCGGGGCCATCGCTTCTCGAATTTTTGCTACCTGCCGGGAAATGGGAATTCAAACCTGTGGTATCGCCCATGAATTAGATAAAAATTTAAAATATGTTTCTCACGCGGATGAATTTCGAATTTTACCAGGAACGACGCTCACAGAAACTTACCTAAATATGGATTTACTCATTGAAACGGCAAAATCGATGAAAGTAGATGCGATCCACCCTGGCTATGGATTTTTGTCAGAGAATTCCCAATTTGCTCAAAAAGTAATGGACTCTGGAATTATTTTCATAGGCCCTGCTCCTCAAGTGATGGAGCAATTAGGAAATAAAATTAATGCAAAAAGAGTGGCAGAAAATTTAGGCGTTCCCATTCTTCCAGGTTATCACGGTGATGATCAATCCTTGGAAAATTTAAAATCCCAATCCCAAAAAATTGGTTATCCTTTGCTCATCAAAGCTGCTGCTGGTGGTGGTGGAAAAGGAATGCGAGTCGTCGCCAGTGCCAATGAATTTTTAGAAAAATTAGAGCAGGCAAAAAGTGAGGCCCTGCGTTCCTTTGGAAATGATAAGGTTTTACTTGAGAAATACTTAGTCGGCCCAAAACATATCGAAGTTCAAATGTTGTGTGATCGTCATGGAAATTTCCTACATCTCTATGAGCGCGATTGTAGCATTCAAAGGAGACATCAAAAAATTGTGGAAGAGGCCCCTGCTCCCTCGTTGAATGCAAAAGAGCGTGATGACGTGTGCCAAGCGGCGGTTAAACTTTGCCAAGGAATTAAATACGAAAGCGCTGGTACGGTTGAATTTATTTACGAGCAAGGAAAATTTTATTTTTTAGAAGTGAATACAAGGCTTCAAGTCGAGCATGGAGTTTCTGAACTCGTCACGGGTGTCGATATTGTAAGAGAGCAAATTCGCATCGCTGAAGGCCAACCGATTAGCGTAAGTCAAAATGAAATTGTATTGCGCGGCCACGCCCTTCAAGTTAGAGTTTACGCGGAAGATCCCCAAAATCATTTTTTTCCTTCCGCTGGAAAAATTTTTTGCGCGGCCCCAACAGAACAAAAAAATATTCGTATCGACGCTACTTATTTTTCTGGCGATGAAATGAGCACGATGTTCGATCCCATGATGGCCAAAGTGATGGCCGTAGATTTATCGAGAGAGGGCGTGATTGCGAAAATGCGGGAAGTTCTAAAAGATGTAGGATACCTCGGGGTAAAAAATAATATTGAATACCTCGCGGCCTTGATTAATCATCAAGATTTCAGAAATGGAACGTTTTCGACAGGTATGATCGACAAGCATGGGGGAGATATTTTAAAATCGCTTGAAACTGAAACTGAAACTGAAGCTAATCATGAAAATTCAGTTCCCCATGATATACTTTACGCTCTCTATAATAGTCTCACTTCTTTGCAAAGCTTAAACGATAAAGACAAAAAATCCGGCCCTACTCTTTGGGAAAAAATGGGAAATTTAAGGATTCCAACATGATGAATAACAAAATAAAAAATATTCAAATCGACCAAGAGGCCAAGACGATTACTTGGGAGGATGATTTAGGACGCATGAAATATTTGGCCCGTTTTTCAATGGTAACCACGAACGTACTCAATCTTTATTTTGAAGATCAAGTGTTTCGTCTGACTTACGCCAAAGGCCCGCAAGGGGAAATTTGGTTAAAGTCGGATTTTAAAACTTTATTTTTTGAAAATAAAATGACCAGAAAAAAATCCAAAAATGCCCAGTCCGCGGAATCGGGAGTTGCCCTCGCCCCGATGCCTGGTAAAGTTCTTCGCCATTTGCAAAAAACGGGAGCATCGGTGAAGCCAGGTGAGACCATTTTGATTTTGGAGGCCATGAAAATGGAGCTTCCCATTAAAGCAGAAAAAAATGGAATTTTAGATCTTGTTTCTCAACTGGGGGCGCAAGTTTCTATAGGTGATAAACTCTTTGAAATTAAGTAGAATGAGTCATGGATCAAAAGAAAGAACAAAAAATTGATTTCGTAGCAAAAAAAACGCCAATTCGAATCATGGAAGTTGGCCCGCGTGATGGCCTTCAAAACGAGAAGACTCAAATTTCGCTGACCGATAAAATTCAATTCATCGATCATCTTATTGAATCTGGAATTCAAGAGATTGAAATCACTTCTTTAGTTCGCAAAGAAAAAATTCCTCAATTGTCTGATGCTCAAGAACTATTGGCACACTACCAAAATCATTCGCACTGGAAGCATTTCTGGGTTTTGATTCCAAATAAGGTCGGTTTAGAAAAGGCCGTTGATTTGAAAGTCCGCAATGTCGCATTTTTTACTTCTGCTTCCGAGCTATTTAATCAAAGAAATATCAATTCCTCAGTTCAAGAAAGCATGCAACGAATTCAAGAAATGATTTCCTATAACAACGAATTACCAACTCATCAAAAAATGCACATGCGCGTCTACCTTTCCATGGTTTTTGGATGTCCTTACGAGGGCGATGTCCCTTATGAAAAGACATTTAAACTAATTGAGCAATTATTACAATGGGGGATTACAGATTTTGAAATCGGTGACACCATCGGAGTCGCTGGGCCTAAGCAAGTAGAAGATTTTTTAAAACAACTTAAGCAGCATTTTCATATTGATCAATTTGCCATGCACTTTCATGACACCAGAGGAATGGGCATTGCAAATGTGCTTATTTCCTTGGAGGTGGGCATAAAATCTTTTAGTAGTTCTGCTGGAGGAATCGGTGGATGCCCTTACGCTCTAGGATCTGCAGGTAATGTGGCCACAGAAGAAGTCATTTATCTCTTCGAGCGTTTTGGTTTGACGAACCTACCTGACCCTAAAAAAGTTGCGCAGGCCGCCATTAAATTAAATGAAAAAATCCATCGCCCTATGTCTTCAAAACTTTCTCAGTATTATCAAAAAAATTCAAAATAAAATGTATCTACCCATCTGGTTTTAATGAGGAGTTTCTATGATTTTAGTTAAGCGTGACCAAGTAACTCCTGAGATAGTTTCTTTATGCTTTAATCGCCCCGAGAAACGTAATGCTCTCAATACCGAAATGATCGAGCAAATGATTGATCACCTAATTTTCATTGAACGCAATCACCAATCTAAGGTGATCATTATTGAGGGAGAGGGCGAAGATTTCTGTAGTGGCGGTGACGTATCGAACATGAAACGCCATCACGATGTTTTTGAGGGAACTCCTTGGAATATAGCTGAGAAATATAAGCACAGTTTTCAAAGGTTAACGAAAGTTTTATTGGAAATGAGCTGTTTTACGATTGCTAAAATTCAAGGGCGGGCGATTGGAGCTGGTCTTGGTATTGCTATGCACTGCGATTTAAGAATCGCATGTGAGAAGAGTTCCATCAACGCTGGTTTTTTTTCCCTTGGGCTAATACCTGGTGACGGGTCAATGTGGCGCCTCACACGAATTCTAGGGCCTGCGAAAGTTAATGAATTTGTTTTACTGAAAAAGACACTTACCGCGCTGGAAGCTAAAGAATGGGGACTGGTTTCAGAAGTGATACCATCAGAACAATTATCAGAAAGATCTTTTGAAGTAGCTGGGCAATTATCTAAAAGTGGAAGGGAAGTGATTCAATCCTATAAGGCCTCTCTTCGGGCCGCTGATACGATGTCACTGGATGACTACTTGTTGCTACTTAGAAATATGCAATCACACTTGCACACGACCAGCTATCACCAATGTCAATTTTAGGTCAAATATCTGTAAGTTTATTTTAGCATTACGCTAGAGACACAAGAACTAAAGCTTGAAATGATAAATTTAGGAATAAGCACAACAACTTCAGGGACGGGGTTTTATTTATATCCAGGGATGGATGGGCGATCAATCGCACAGGCCATGGATGGCTTTTGCGATTTTTTTGCTTTCAAGATAATCGCAAAAAAATCAAAATAACTTCTACTTTTTGAAAAGATGAATTGCCGTCTTTATGGGCATCATGCTGGGTGTTTTTGTCAAAGAAGACATCGGCCGCATGCCTTTCGTTCTTCCATTACAATCCAAGGTATTAGAAAAGATTTTAGAGTTTGAGGCTTGCTCTGTAGATACCGTCGCTGGTAGGGCGGAATTTACATTGTTGTTAGTGGTTGCAGTGTTGATTGTTTTCATAGTTTTACTTCCTGATTGCTTTTGGCCAATTCAGAAAGTAAACTTCGAGTTTTACTATCTGAAGTTGGCCGTTTTCGTTAAAAATGTAATTTTGTTCAAAATTTACCTCTTTAATGATCTACGGATAACTTATGTATTATTCTAGCACCGTATCGGAAATATTCCAAGAAGGCATTATTAATAACATAAAATTGATCTAACTATTTGATTTTGCGTGTTTCAAAAATGATATTTTGCCGGATTTGCCAAAAAAATGGGGCAGATATTTGATTCCAAAAAAAAGTAGAAAATATGAATACAACCTCGCTCTCCCAAGTCGGTGATGCTCTCCATGAGATTCAGGAGCGCTTCGCCAGAGAATTAGATTTTACACAAGAGAAAAACGAACCATCACAGTGGCCTGTTTGGAAAGTAGCTGCCTTCGCCATTACTGCAGGAGCTGAAGAGCGCGCAAATCTATTTCCACTCTTAAATAAAACACAACGCAAATTTTATTTTCATTTAACTTTATGGAAAAAAGACGAAATTCTTTTGGATCAAATAGAAAATCATCTTAAATTTCTTCAAGAAATCGGATCGTCTCATTTGCTAGACGAATTTTTAACAAGTGAAGATTTTATGTTGTACTTAAAATCTAAATATTCTATTTCCTCATTTGATTTAGAAGATCCTAATTATCCTGATCATGATGAATATTTTTTATCACCCGATAATTCTTTTATTTTTGTATTTGAAATTGATCATCGAGAAGTTGATTTGGCCTTCGATAAAAAATTGCTCGAAAATTACTATGGAAAAATGGGCCTAAATAATGCTTATGAATTCATTTTACAAATGATTGGGGAGAGCTTTTTAAGTATACAAGAAGAAATTTATCAGAGGAAAATTAGCTTAGATCATGAACTGGGGTGGGTGAATTATTTCGATGCTCTCGAGGTTATATCATTATATAAAAATGAGATTGAACTGCAGCAAAAAGCGAGCAAAGTTGTTAAAGACATTTCATCTATTGAATTCGAAAAAAATCATAAACTTTCCCCTCAAGATCTATCGACTCAATATTTTTATAAAACGTTAATTTATTTCTGGGTTGCGAAAGGAATGCTTAATTTGCAGAGTACTCAAACGGAGGAAGAACAAAAAGAACAATTGCTCAGTTCTTTATCCTTAGTTGGCATTGGAATTAAGTTAGGCAAAGAATATGTGGAAAAATTAGGAAACATTTCCATTCCATTCTTTCAATATCAAAATTATTTCGAATTATTTAAAATTGGTTATTCTTGGATAAAACTTTGCGAGAAGGAGATTCATTCGATTCAAATCTTGTTCCGAGAGAACAAAGTGGATTGGAATTTTCTCGGTCAAATTTTTACTGAACAGCTCGAGCTATTTGACGAAGATCTTTTAGCTAAGTCGGCAAAGGATATAGGACTTTCTTTCGAATACAAAGCGCTTCAATCTAAGTATTTGTGGTCCAAAGATTTCTTAAAACTCTCTTTTGAAATTGGAAAACAATTTCGCTTACTTATTAATGAATTTAAGATTCGATCAGAGTTGTACGAAAACTATGACGTGACTGAAATCACGATGGAAGAATTTTTTATTAATTCCCTCATTCGCTCCTCGATAACCACAGTTAGTGGGGATGATACAAGCAAAGTTCTAAGCTTCGGAATTTGGAAGGAAGATTTTGATAAATTTGTCACCCATTATTGTCTTCCACTCAATAATGATCAAACGACTTTAAGATTTGATCGTGACAAAATTTCAAAAATTTTTGAAAACTATCTCAAGCAATTAAATCTGCAACATAATCAAGCTGAATGGACACAATATTTTTGGAAAATTTTTGACTACTATTTAACAGACCTAGAGTATGCCCATCTACAAGACGAAGATTTTGCTCATTTGGGTGGGGTCGTATTATTTAAGATCAAAAAAACTATCGAAGACACTCCCCAATAATAATTTTCCAGAAAAATTTTTGTCGGCCATAGATTGCGATAACTCCAATTTTTGCGTTGAGATATTTTCTTTCAGATCACTAATGGTTTTTTCACTTGAGCTAAAGCTGTGAAGTTGCGGAATTCTTTTTTGGAAAAGTTTAATTAGTTTTTTCAGTCGTGATTCATTGTGTTCGAGGAAGCCGTAGACCTTGGCCTCATCCCCGGAACTGCCTCTGTTTTGAGTTAATTTTTTATATCTAGACTGCCAACTTAAGAACTCTTCAAAGCCGACTGGATGTTGTTTTTTTGGTTTCATTTTTGAATCCTAGTATACGATTTAATATTTCATTTTCTACGGCTAGCTGGTGAATTTCATTTTGCTTTAAAGCGTATTCTTTAATGTAGGTTTTAATTTTAACGAAAGGGATTAATTCGTAAATTCGGTGTAAAATTTTAATATTTCGTATTTTTGACTGATGGAGCTTTGTAATTGTTTTATTTTTTAGGGTATAAAAAAGTGGAATTTCGTGACGCTCCTTAAATAAGATAAGATCTTCGTTGTACTTACTAACATCTTCAGCAACAAAAAACACCGGGTAAGGAAAATGAAAAAAAGTTCTCTTCTCCTTTACTACATTTATAATTTCTTGAATCGTAGTGGTTAAGTCGCCTTTAAATTCCGTAAGATTGAAAATAATAGGTCGTGTGTCACTTTCTATTTCTTCAAGGATGATTTCGCGCAGTTTATCTTTACTAGATTGAATTTTAATTTCTGTATAGGTAGCAATGTCGCTCACAATTCACTTCCGTCGATTCTGAGAGTTTCATTAATGATAAAAGAAGATTTCTTTTTTTCTAAAATAGTCCATAATTGATTATAGCTCAGATTTTCTAAAGTCGTAGAATCTTTTCCAGGGGATGAAAATTGATTATTCAGTTTCCCATTATCAAGATGCCTTATTTCTTCACGAAGACTCTGCAAGTGCATATTGATCAAGAATTAAGAGAAGATCTTCAGTTGATAAAAATGCTTGGTCATGATCCTTCACTTCGTTATCTCATGATCTACGTGTTGCCAGAAAATAGTGCAGATAAATCGCTTTCTGGAATTTTACGATTTTGGGGATGGACCTATTTGAGAAGAGCTCTTACTAATTCCTACATATTTTATAGTTACTATAAACAATGGCCTCGACTAAAAAAAAATGTGATTGGTATTGGGATAGAGGATTTTGAATCTCAGCTCGATCCACATATGATATTGAGTGCCGGAAGACACACTCTTTTATATTTATATTTAAAATTGGTCGAGAATAAGTATGCTCAAAATGGAAATCAAGTTCAACTTAATCTTGCTCAAAATGCCATAGAAACTGCTAAGGGTCTGATAAAAAAAAGAAATCGTCGAACCAACCGAATAGATCTTTTAGTATTAATTTTGTGGCATATGGGAGAATATTTTTCCCAAGATGAAATGGAAAGTTATTTGGCGGCGAAGATAAGTTTTCAGGATTTATTTGAAAAAATGAGTAAGCACTATCAAAATGTTATGCTTACCAATCTTTCGAACTATTGTTTGTCCGTTTATGACGATACTTTCTTCCTTGATGATCCACTCATTTGATCAATGCCCAAATCCTCTTGGCCAACAAATTCTATCTTTTAAAACCATTATTTGTGATCTTGAATGTCGAACGCTAGATTAACAAGACTTTTTAAAATTCCCCTTTTATTGGGCCGTTAACTACGTGGAGAATCTAGCATGAGAGGACTAATTTGTTTTTTTGCTCTTTGTAAATTTTTATCCCCCCAACACGTATACGCTGACGTTAAAACCTTTCTCTTTGAAAAAAAATTAAATCAATCATTTTTTAGTCCCAAGTCAAAAGAAAATTTATTAACTGAGGAAGGTCAAGATTTTGATCAAAAAATTAACCATCATTCTCTTCGTTCAAAAACTTTTAAGCAAAAATATTTTGTCGATTCTACATTGGCGCTTAGTTCTGATTCACCTGTGCTTTATGTGGTTTGTGGAGAAGGGGAATGTGAAGGAGCTAGCGGTTCGCCACTTGTCAATTCACTTGCAGAAAAAATTCATGCCCACCGAGTTGCTCTTGAACATAGGTACTATGGAAAAAGCCAACCCTTTGAAACCCTAGATCGGCAAAATCTAAAATATCTTTCCATGGAGCAGGCGTTAGCAGATCTTGCAAATTTTGAAAAATATGCTCAAACCGAATTAGGATTAAAAGGTAAATGGATTGTTATTGGAGGTTCCTATGCCGGTGAAGTGGCCGCCTTTTACCGAATGAAATATCCAGATTTAGTAGTGGGAGCGCTTGCTTCCTCGGCCCCGGTGAAGGCAAAAGCGGATTTTGAAGAGTATGATCAGTACGTTGCTAAAGTCGCTGGCCCAAAGTGTCTGAACGCCATTCAAACGGCGGTAAAATTAGTCGAAACTAATCTAAAAGATCCTCAAGGCAAACTTAATGTAAAAAAGATTTTTAATTCCTTGGAAGTAAAAGATGATGTTGATTTTTTGTATGTGGTAGCTGATATGGCGGCGATCGCTATTCAGTACGGGTATCAGCAAAAATTTTGTACGGCCGTTACTTCTGGCCTAGATAATGGAAGATTATTAGAGTCCTATGCGGCCGTAGGTTTATCTCTTTTGAATGCTTTTGGAATGACTCCAGTGAAAGATTCTTTTCAAGGTGCGGAAAGTATATACCCTAAAGATTACTTGGGATGGGTTGGACTAAGATCCTGGATGTATCAATCTTGTACAGAGTTTGGTTTTTATCAAATTGCATCACCTGATCCAAAGACTTCGGCCAGATCTGCTCAATTGTCGCTTAAATATCACGATCAAGTTTGTGAACGTTTATTTGGGATTAAAGAGACCGTCAACACAACACGAACAAATAAAGAATACTATTGGCAACTTTTCAATAGTGAAACGAAAAATATTTTTTTCACCAATGGAGCAAATGACCCTTGGTCAACTTTATCCATTACGCAAGGCAGTGAATCTGAATCCGGGGCGCGAAACGAATCATTGGTAATTGCCAAGATAGCAGATGCAGCTCATTGCGATGACTTAGGGGGAAGAGATTCTTTGGCCCTACGGGCGGTAAGAAACCAATTTTTTGATCTTGCAAATTCGTGGTTAGATGAGTAACCGGTAGCATATTTATCGTACGAATTATCTTAAGTCATCCAATTAAGTAAAAAAATTGGATGACTTTTATTCAGTAATCCAGTTCTAGAAAAGTATTCCCAGCTGAATTTTCAAAAATGTTAGTCTAGGAAGGTAATTGATAATTTTTTTTGCTTTTTCGATATCATCACGATCATCTTGATTGCTTGCATAATTAAGAAATTCTCCTTCATCTTTAGTAACAAAAACGGGTTGAGACCAAGAAAACCAATCCACTCCAAATGAAAATTGATCACTTAACTTCCACCTATTTCCCACTCCAAAATTAAATCCTGCCGACTGTAGTTCAAGTAAATTGGCCGATGGATAATTAGCATTGAGGCGATTAATAAAATCATCGCCTATGGTTACCGAAAAAGAAAACAAAGTAACACCATAACTAAGATTAAAACTTCCACCCCCAAAATAGGATCTTCTAATAATGGAGTATCGCTCATCCACCATTTTTCCTAAATCTTGAATGATAGAGGGGATGGCGTAAGATCCTCTTAAATATTCAAACTCCCATGAGGAATGTTCGTTTTGATTGAGGCCAACGGTAAAACCAATTTTACTTAAGATGATGAGATCAATGGGTGAGTAATTAGCATAAAGGAAATATTTTTTCTTTTCGTTTTTGTGTAATTTTTGATTTGCAGAAGGATTATCTGACTTTGGCTGATTTTCTTTTTCATTCGCAAACGATTTTGATGTTGAAGATAACAACAAAATAAAAAAAAGAAAAATAAAGTTATTCATTATCGCACTCCTTATTTATTATGGAGAAACAAATTTATCGTGAATGAAATCTACCGTTGATCTTACGTTTTCTTCAGGCGTTTTTTGAAGAACGCCGTGGCCGAGGCCAGCTATCCATTTGTGCCATAGATCGCTTACAGGAAGCATTCGATTTTTAAATTCGATTAAATTTGATTGCAAGTGCTCTTTTGGTAAATGTAACCAAGCCGGATCAATATTTCCTTGAAGATAATAATCATTGCCAAATTCTCTAAGCGCCGCTGGTAAGTTGACTCGCCAGTCAACTCCGAGAATATCGATATGGTTAGAGGGGAGAGATCTCAAATAATCAAGGTGAGTTAACTTGGAGTAATAACAAATAGGGACGTGAGGGAATTTCATCTTAAAGTCTGAAAGTAATTCCTCTATGGCCGGAACAATAAATTTTTCAAAATCGATTAAACAAAGTTCGCCCACAGCGGTATCAAAAAGGCATAGGACGTCAGCACCGCCGGTAACTTGAGCATACATGCTGTTTAAAATTTCAGGTTTTAGTAATTCAAAGAATCGTTTAAAGGTATTATCAAAAAAACCTTTTTTCGATTCGATCAAATTTCCATGATGGCCGCCCTCCATGGCATAAGTGTAGAGCGTGAAAGGGGCACCAACGAAACCTAAGAGCGTTTTATTTTTTGGCAACTTTTGTTTCAAGAGCTGAATGGATTTTTTTTGGAAATCGTAAAATACGTTTCCTGGAGTTCGGGGAGAAATTAAATTTAAATTTTTTCGATCTTCAAGATGAAATTCTAAAGTGGGTGGCCCGGACTCGTAACTTAGCCCCATTCCTAAATTTTCAAGAGGGAAGAGCAAGTCGGAAAATAATATGGCCGCATCAAATTTGAAATCTTCGATTGGGCCAAGAGTTACTTCACAAGCAAGCTCAGGAGTTTTACATAATTCCATAAAGGTATGCTGTTTTTTTAAGTTTTGATAATGGGAATGATATCTTCCGGCCTGACGCATAAACCAACACGGAACTGTCCCAACGTTTCGATCTTGAAGCATAAAGTTTTTCATAGTATTTCCAATTTATATCCAACCCCACGAATGTTGGAGATGACCAATGAGTGATTAGGATCTGTTTCGGCCCATTTTCTTAAGGAAACAATATAGTTGTCCACGGTCCTGTGGGAGGGAAAGGCATTTTCTCCCCAAACTAAGTCGATAATTTCATCGCGCGTGACAACTTTTCCTTTCGCATCATAGAGAATTTTTAAGATGGAACATTCTTTATGTGACCAGTGTATTTTATTTCCATAAGCATCCTGAGATAAAAAACTAGCAAAATTGATGGATAATTTACCAATCTTAATTTCATCTATATCGGCGGTTAACAATTTTTGCAGCCCTAGGATTTTTTCCAGCCTCATTTGGAGTTCTTTCAAATGAAATGGCTTGGTTATAAAATCTTGCGCTCCCATCTCAAGTCCAGCTAATTTAGTTGTGGGATCATTCATGGCAGAGGCAAATAAAATGATGGTTTGCGGATTTTTTTTTCTCATCTCAGTACCAATTTCTAGGCCAGTGCCATCAGGTAAATCAATATCTAGAAGTGCAATTTTGAATTCTTCTTTGGCAAGAATATTTCTTGCTTCTTCGCATGTATGGCAAACTTTGCAAGAAAGTCCTTTGTCCGATAAGTATTCACTTAAAGTAGCTGAAAGCGCGATTTCATCTTCAAGAATTAAGATATTGGTATTAACAGCAACCAGATTCATTTACGACTCATTTCTTCTGCGGGATCTTGAATAGAAAAAATCAACTCCGAAACAAGAATGGAATTTTCTCGTTTGAAAGTAATACTTCCTTTTTGTAATTCCATTAATCTTGTTACCAAGTACAGGCCAAAACCGTTTTTCTTAGAAAAATTTCTATTCTTTATATTTTGGTGAAGAAGAAGAAAATTAGTTTCTGAAATGCCCTCACCGTCGTCTAGTACCTGCAGGGTAAGTTGCCTGGTATTATTTTGGATAATGATGATTTTGCATTCTTTGGCATTTTTAGAATGATTTAAAATATTGGTAATTAAGTTGCTAAAAATAATTTCTAATGCCCGGGTATCACCTAAAATATGCAGTTCATCAATGTTACTTAGTTCCTCTAATGAATCTGTTATAATCTTTCCTGTTAATCCCTTTGGAATCAAATTCATGACCGATTGTAAAAATCTCATAAGAGGAATTGAGGTTAAATGAATTCGGTCACCCATTTCGATGGAAGAAAGCTGTAGTACATTATTAATGAATTTAGAAAAAGTTTGGGTTGAATTTTTTAGTCGATTTGCAAGCGTTTCAATTTTGATAGGATTTTTTTCGTCGATGAGCGCTTCTGCTTGTACTTGTATGGCCGCTAAGGGATTCTTAATTTCATGGGCCATTAGTCCAAAAAAGTTTTGCATGGATTTTGATTTACCTAAATCTCGTATGAATAAATAAATGACGGTAATAGATAGGAGTGTGAGGAGTACAAAGAAACTTATTCCTTCCCAGGTGAGCATACGATAAATATTGTAGGGGGACTCTAAGTTGGGTAATTGGTCTTTTAAAATAGTACTCAAGTGAATCATTAAAAAAATCCACCAACCTCCCATTACTAAAATGAGAAATAACCAAATGAGCGCTAAATAGTAAGGCCACTTATTCACTCTCAATCCCCAATCTCAAACTTAATTCTTCTAACACATTTGCATGTGCCGTGCTTACAAAACCCACTTCGTAGGCGTTGGGAGCTAAGTATACACCTCTTTCAAGAAGAAAATGAAATAAAGGATAGAAGGAGCTCATGATCGAAGTTGAAAAATGGGAAGTATTGCTTGGCCTTGGAAGAGAATTTCCAGATTGATCTAGGGATGGAGCAAACCAAAACAGCGATCCTTCTCTAATCACGTGGGAGGGCGAGAATTTATCGCGGTGTTGCTCGAAGAAGCGCACCCACATATTTTCTATTTTTTTTGAAAGAGCTTCTAGATTTTGATAGAAGCCCGGTTCTGCTAATATTTCAAGTTGCTTAAGCCCTGCACTCATAGCAACGGGATTGGCAGATAAGGTACCAGCTTGATAAACTGGGCCAACCGGTGCCAGCATTTCCATGATGTGTTTTTTTCCAGCGATCGCTCCCACTGGCATCCCACCTCCAATCACCTTTCCATAGGTAATAATATCAGGAACAATATTGGTGACTTCGGCCATACCGCCAAAAGCAATTCTAAAGCCAGAAATGACTTCATCAAAAATCAGTAAAGATTGATATTGATCACATAGAGTTCTAAGAAATTTTATAAAATTGATGTTTTGTTTTAGTAGCCCATAATTAGCTGGGAGTGGTTCTAGAATGATGGCCGCAATTTCTTGTCCTTGTGTTTCAAAAAGGAAACGCAATTTTTCTTCATCACCTAATGGGCATACGAGTGTATTTGAAATCGATTCTGCTCCTACACCAGCGCTGGTGCTTTCGCCTTCTCCCGCAAGCCCTGACCCTGACTTAATGAGCATGGAATCTAGATGTCCATGATAACATCCTTCAAATTTTAAAATTTTTTCTCGCTTGGTGTAACCCTTAGCGATTCGTATTGCTGCCATGACTGCTTCCGTCCCTGAATTGACGAAGCGAATTTGATCAATGAAGGGAATTTTTTTTACAATGAATTCCGCCAAGGCCAATGAATATTTTTCACATGCTCCAAAACTCCAACCTCGATCGAGAGCATCGATGATGACTCGTTTCACTTCTGGATGTTGATGTCCTAAAATGAGTGGGCCAAAGCTCATACAAAAATCGATATAGTTTTTTCCAGATTCGTCCCATAGGTAGGCCCCCTCGGCCCTCGAGATAAATCGAGGTGACATGTCTAGGCCTTTAAAACTTCTCACAGGTGAGTGAACGCCTCCGGGAACAACTTTTTTTGATCTTTCAAAAAGCAATTCACTTGAATCGTTACCATTTAAATTTTTCATATTGGACATAATCATCCTTAAGATTGATTGAGAAACGTAGCAGTTAATTCCTGTGGCCCAGAAATGGGATGAACTAAAATTTTATTTTCACTAAATTGCTGAGCAGTAAAGCCAAGGCCGCAAAAATGGTTTCGGGATTGAAACGTACTTTCTAAGCTATTCACTCTAAAAATATTTTTGTAGTACAAGTACTGTGGGTAGCTGGACCAAAAAAATATTTTACAACTTAAAATCGCTTGAAGATTATTTTTGGGAATATTTTCTATCTGAGTCGGTAGATGCTCATAGCTTGGAACAACGTTGGCCCGTTTCGAATCTTTTTGAGTAAAATAGAGGGGACAAAAAACGGGAAATTTCTTATCTATTACATCGACATTGACATTGACATCGAAATCGACATTGGCCATCGCCCTCACCAACGAAGAATTTTGAAATTCTTCTACCCACTCTTCAGAATTACCAAATAAATCTCCATGAACCCATATATCTTCATTCGCCAAGTGTTCGTGAGTCTTTGATCCAGCGGCGAAAACTAAAGAACTTAAACGTTTATCAAACTGTAAATGTGCAGATTTTTTCCAATTTTTTAAAGCATATTTTGATGTAATGATGTCAAACCGGTTTAAGTGATTTGGGTTTAAGGAATTGATGGTTTCTTGAATTTTTTCAGGGCGATCTTCAATCGGCGACTTGATATAAAAGGAATCATAAACAAATGGTCCGTGATGAATATTCATTCCCACAAACATTTCATTGGATTGAAATTGAAATTTGATTTTATTGATGAAATTATCGTCAGCGTTACTCCATTCGGTTTGCAATATTTTTATTTTTTTTTCTTTTACGATCCCCTGCACACACATCAATTGGGAGTGGTTAGTGGGATGGGACTTAACATAAATCCCTAACGGTAAGTGGCAACCACCACCATGATTTTTAAGAATTTGTTTTTCTCTTAACGTTTCATTTTTGGTACGCTCACAATTGACTAAGGAAAATATCTCATCTATTTCCTTTCTTCTTTCATGATCAATCCTACCTTCAATGGCGAGAGCGCCTTGTCCTGCAGATGGTGGGAAATCTCCTAAGGGCAATAATTTTATTTTAAATTGATTTAAGAGCGGAAGAATCTGGATCCTGGCCATTTCATCGGCACATAAACGATCAAGGCCAGCGGCCGCTAAAATGATGGCATCATATTTTTTATTTTGTAGCTTTTCTAGTCGAGTGGGTACATTGCCTCTGAGCATTTCAAATTCTAAAGGAATTTTTCTTAAGCTTACAGGTAAATACTTTTCTAAATTTTCTTTTACTAAAGTATTTCGCCTAGGTGAGCTTGTTCCAATTCTGATACTTTTTGAACTTGAGCTAATGTCTTTGCTCATGATGAGACAATCATGAGGGAAATGTCTCTTTGTAATGGCCGCTAAATAACTTTCTTTAGGACGTTCTACTCCTAAATCTTTAAAGGAATGCACAACCACATCAACTTGATCATTTTGGAGAGCAACATCGAGCTCTTTTGTGAAAAAATTTTGCCCCTCCATTTGCCACAAAGGTTGCGCCAATTGCACATCACCAGTGGTTTTAATGGTCACAAGTTCCCAGGTAACGTTAGGTAGCCCTCGTTCTCGTCTGATATGATTAATTTGGTCCAAAATTTGTTGGGATTGAACTCTCGCAAGTAAACTTGGCCTAGTGCCTACTCTAATGGGTCGCATAGGAAGGTTTAATCATGGATTCGTGGGAAGGAAAAGAAACTTCTTGAGTAAAATACTCGCGTCGCTTCTCGCTTAAAAGGTAAATTTCTTTTCGTGCGCATTCGATTTTATTCATTTTGAGCTCATGGGAGATAGCACCCTCTTCGAATATATCTTGAAGGCCATAAAAAATAGGTTGTTTTAAATTTGTTTGGACAGATACGGGTTTGCCAAAGTCGATGAATCTTAAATATCCATTATGTTGATTCGTCCAAGCTTGAAAAAATGATTCATCATCTAAAAGCGTAAAATTTTCTACTCCGATGGTATTGAGTATGTGTGGAAACTTAATCCAGTTTTTTTTATCATTCCAGTCAATCATCTCACAAGAATACTTCGTTGCTAAAGTCTCCCGCTGAAGATCATTCCTTGCGCTGATAAAAACGGGCCGCTTTTTTATGAAATAAGCTATTAGTTCGTCGGCCAACTTTCCAGAGCCTAGTATCAAAACAGGGAGAACACTTTCTTTTTGGAGCAATTTATGGGCAATGGAGGCGTAAGAGTGTTGTCCAACTTCACTTAATATTTGGGATCTAATTTTTTTGGTATCTTGGAGTATTTTCTCCAAAAAAAGAATAATGGGGAGAGCGGTGTTTTTTCCTTGATGACTCTGAAGGTAAACCCGATAAGCGTCTTTAAACTGTTTCACAATTTCGTTTTCTCCGATTAGACGGCTGTGAATTCCGCAGACGATTTCCAATAAAAAATGGTAGGCCTCTTGACCTGAGTAAAGGGTGAAATTTTCAATTTTATAACCAGTGATTTTTTGAATCTCTTGGGAAAACTCATCGATGTTTTCGCATACTCCTGCCAGCAGCCATCGTTGACACGTTTTTAGACTAAAAATTTTTTTATCGGCAGCGCCCGCGAGTCCATGAAGATCTTCTTGAAGACCTTCGAGATTACTTGACTGGCGCTCGCTTGGTAAATTGGCCAAAAAGAGTGAATTTAACATCTTCTCATCATATTGAGCTTTACTCAAAAAAGTGTCATGAAACTGTAGACTAACGTGATCTTAGTAGCACTAATTTTGAGGTCGTGGTATTTCTAAAGCATATGAGATGGTTTGAAAATAGTTATCAAAATTTTAGAAACTTTGATCGAAAGCTAGATAGTCAGATTAGTATTTTTCTTAAGAATTTTGGAAAAAGCAAATTCATGCTTGCCATGTCTAAAAAAGCGCAAATCTTAGGGCTAGAAAAATTATTTCTTAAGGCCCCGAAGGCATTTTTTTACTTTTTTCTTTTTTACTTAATTAGAGATACAATACTTTACATTATCATCCCGATTTATTTTGCCAAATTTTTAGGCTGAGAAGCGAATTGTGAGTATGTGTGTCTGTATGATTGAGAGTATTTGTAAATGACCAGCATGGAAAAAAAATCTGAAATTTTGGATTGTGTTTTAACTTATCCCAAAATTCGTGAAGCTCTAGATAAAAAAACCATTGCCCTCGATGATATTAAAAAAAATATTCAGGAAATTCATGGAGAGGCCAAAGAAAATTGGTTGGAGTTTTCTGAATCGCTACTCGATCATACCATTGCAAAACTCTACGATTCCATTCCCTGTGAATTGCCTTACGAGGGCTTCAATCTCAGTGATCTTTCTCAAAAATATAATTTAATCTTAGTACCGAATCATCAATCTCATGGTGATTATATTGCTTTAAGTTACATTTTTTTTAAAAAATTTAAAGTGGCGCTCTCCATCGCTGGCGGAATTAACCTTAACATTTTTTTGTTGGGTACGTTTTTTAGGAACACAGGCGCTTTCTTTATTCGCCGATCATTTCAAAATGACATCTCTTACAAATTAAGTTTTGAAGGTTATTTGTATTACCTTTTGGCCCACGGAAAAATCGTTGAGTTTTTTTTCGAAGGGGGAAGGTCGCGCACCGGGAAATTATTGCCGCCTAAATTTGGATTATTTCAAATGATCCTTGAGGCCCACTCATATCTACCCGATTCCATCAGAAAGCCGCTTCGTTTTATACCAGTCTCTATTGCTCATGAACAATTGCCGGAAGAAACGGCGCATGCTCGCGAGTTGTCAGGTGCAAAAAAAGAGCGAGAAAGTTTTTTTCAATTAGCAAAAATCATTAAAATATTCGGAAAAAAATTTGGCTCCCTTCACATTCGAATTGGTCATCCCATTGAAGCGATGGATTTAGAAGATCAAAAATTGCGCACTCAAGAGCTTGCCTTTGAATGTTTTCGTAAAGTCGGAGAGGGAATTCCCATCACTCCTGTTGCCCTACTTGCTTTGGTTTTATTAGATGACCCCTCAGGTTCATTAACCTTAGAGTCAATTTATGAAAAATCAGAAAGCATCATAAGTTATTGTGTAAAATTTATGATTCCGTTAGGGGCAGGACTTGGCCCTCATGATTATAAAGGTACGATAAAAAATGCTCTCGATTTGATGGTGCTCAATCAAAAATTAGAACTTATCAATCATATAAAACTCAAAAGAGCTTTCTACACCATTCGCCCGGAAGCTCGGGTAAAAGTTGTCTATTTTAAAAATATGGTACTGCACCATTTTTTAATTCCAAGTATAATGACTTCGGCCTGGTATCTCATTGTGAATGGAACTATCAAGAATTTGCCTGAGCTCAGTCGATTTTTGATGGAAAAAAGGCGCGAGTTGAGGTTTGAGTTTTATCTTCCTTCGATTAAGCAAATGCTGGGCCTGGCTTTGTCCATCGTCGCTTATACAATTGGACGTGAGCTATCTTCTCTCGAAGAAGTTTTTACTTTAAATAAAGAAGAACTTTTTCAAATTGGACAAAAGATTAAGCCATTTTCCAATGCGATCACCTACATTTATGAAACGTATTATTTGGCCGTCTTGGCCTATCGTTTTTTTGGCGATCAATATTTTACTCAAGAAGAATTTTTATCTGTTTCAAAAGAAATTCATGAACTCGAACTTTCCCATGGCCGCATCATCAAGTATCGGGAAAGCTACTTAGTTCCTATCCTGAAAGATTGCGTGAATTTTTTTATACACACTCAGTTAATCGCAAAATCAAATGATAAGTACCATGTGATTAATCCACAAAATTTAGATTATTATTTGGCCAAATTTTCTGCAGATGCCAATGATCGAGTTGGAGTTAATTTAAAAGTTAAAGGAATATGAAGCATCAGAAATCCACTCACCAAAGCGCACTGAGACTGCTTGGAGTCAAGACGACGATTAATCAATGGCCAATAGATCTATTAAGGGTGGATAATCTAATCTCCCAGATTGGGGAAATGAGATTAGGTTCTGCTTCTCTTTATTTCTGGTCTAATTTTTCTCACTTATTTGTTATGAGATCCGTTCATATGATTTCCCCTTTATCAGAATATGAAAGAAATACACTTGGCCATGGGTTAAATTTTTTCGACTGTAAAATTCATGATAAGCTCATCACGAAATCTGGATACTTTCTCGAGCAGTGGAAAGATTTTCAAACTTCAGAATTGTGGGAATTTCCCCGGGAAAGTGAGTATTTTTTTGAGCAAGAGATGCGAGGGTTCGAGATTGACGAAATTAAGAGAATAGAACATATCTACTAGGTAGGAATGTTTCTTTAATTGTTTTTATATCAGGAGGTAACTTATTAATCAGCCAGTTAGACCCAACCGAGAATCCAAAGATTTTAAAAAAGATGGACAAGGCGGACAGTTTGGACAACAAAAAAAGAATGATGGCCCGCGAGTCAATGAACAAATTAGAGCTCCTGAAATTCGGTTAATAGGGGACGATGGAAAAGCTTACGGCGTCGTAACTATCTATCAAGCTAGGTTAATTTCACAAGATACGGGTTTGGATTTAATTGAGGTTTCGCCCACGGCCAATCCTCCCGTCGTAAAATTGATGGATTTTGGTAAATATAAATATCAACTCCAAAAGAAACAAAGTGAAGCAAAGAAGAAGCAAGTAGTCGTTGCGATTAAAGAGCTTAAGCTAAGACCGAATATTGAGAAGCATGATTTGGAAGTTAAACTGAGAAGTGTGAAGAAATTTTTTGAGGACGGAGACAAGGTAAAAGTTACCATGCAATTTCGTGGAAGAGAGCTAAGTCACCGGGATTTGTGTGAACAACAGTTTCAAATTATCCTCGGACAAGTAGCTGCCCAGGGCGGAGAGATTGAAAGTCAGTCTCGACTTATGGGAAATAAAATTATTGCGCTATTTAACCCAGAAAAAAAGAAATAGCTCTTTCCTAAAATGGAAGGGCGTGGTATTCATTAAGGCTTGATTATTATTAAAGGATAGATAATGGCAACTAAAGGTATGAAGACAAAGAAAGCAGCTGCAAAAAGATTTAAGCTCACTGCGACTGGTAAAATTAAATTTAAGCCGTCTCACATGAGGCACATATTGACGAAGAAAACTTCTAATTTTAAGCGTGCCAAGCGCAAAGGTAACTACGTTCACCCAACTCATGAGGCGCTGATTATGAAGTGCCTACCTTTTGGACTTTAGTTAATTTTTTTTAAAGTTGTAATTTTTATAGGTTTTTTGTGTCTCCGGTGGCCATCAAGTGAAAACCAATAATGGTTTCCCCCCGTAATAATAAGAGATGCATAAGGAGATTTTATGGCACGTGTAAAGCGCGGTTTTAAACGCCGTCGTCGCAGTAACAAAATTTTTAAATTAGCGAAAGGTTTTCACTTCGATAGACGTAATAAAATACGTCATGCGATGCCGACCGTAGAGCGAGCACTAGCTTATGCATATAAAAGTAGAAGGCTATTGAAGCGCAGCATGCGTCAGTTATGGATTGCTCGTATTAATGCGGCATCTAGACTTTTGGGTTTGAGTTACTCAAAGCTAATTTCTAAGTTGAGTGCTTCTAAAATTCAACTCAATCGCAAAATGCTTGCTGAGTTAGCGGCAAGAGACTTGAACGCTTTTAATTTTGTTGTTTCAAAAGTTAAATAGATTTATTTTTCGCTTCTTCCTGATTTAATCAGTTAGAAGCGAAGTTTTTATTCTTCACTTTCCCTTCTTTGAGTATTTCAGTCTTTTCTTTTTTTAATTTTTATCTATGTTTTTTTCGTAGCTTACAATTCGATCGTTTGGTAACCTATTGAAGTAAGGTTCATTTATACTCATGGAAATTTGGATTTCAGAGTAGTGGATGAGGAGGAAAGTCATGAGCTTGACCAAGGCCAACATAGTTGATCAGATTCACGATGAGCTGGGTATCTCCAAAAAGGAGGCGGCCGATCTCGTTGACCAAGTTTTTAAAATTATGAAGGAAACTCTGGGTAAGGGTGAGAAAATTAAAATTTCAGGATTCGGCAATTTTATTATCCGAGATAAGTCCACCAGACTTGGAAGAAATCCTCAAACCGGCGAATCGATGAATATTACGGCGAGAAGAGTGTTAACTTTTCGTCCCTCACAAATACTAAAGGAAGATATTACCGAAAGGTATGCTCATAGAATCAATGATAAAGGTGAAGAAGATACATCTATTGAACCCAAAAATACAACGAGTCGAGCACTCAGCATCCACATGCCTAACGAGGATGAAGAGGACTAAGGTTAGAGGGTGGAGCAAGCACGTCCACTTTATTAGTTTCAAACAAGGGAAAATTCAGGAGGAATACCTATGTTGAATACTGCTAGTAGCTTTCCGACAGATGAATATAAAGATTCTGATGTAGTCGCTGAAATAAATAGTATTCATGAGATTGAAGTTTTCACAAAACGCTACGGCCAAATTCCGGCCAAATCTTTTTTTAAAATTAATGAAGTATTGGAACTACTAGATATACGGCCTTATGTTTTAAGATTTTGGGAAACAGAATTTGATAAAATAAGTCCAACTAAATCTCAGTCCGGCCAATTAATTTATAGTTTTCTTGATGTGGCCTGTTTATTAATGATAAAGACTTTTTTGCTTGAAGAAAAACTTCCAGTCGAAAATGCGAGATTGAAATTAGATCAAGAATTTAATTCTGTGATCGGCCCGATTGAAAAAAAATATCGTAGAAATAGGGATTCTATTAGTAATCCTAGTGAAGAAAATTTTTCAGATCCTACCCACGAGGGGTTGCAGCATAATCAACAAGAGTTAACAAAACTTTTAGTCATCTCCTCTGATTCAGATTTTATTTTTCATGACGATAAACAAATGGATAATGAAGCTGATAATGAAGTTCATAATGAAGTTGAAGTGAGCAAGGATTCCAATCCTGTATTCAATGAGGGTTTTGCGCAAGATTCCTTATTTTCCACCATGGCCATGGAAACATTTACTAATGAAGATGAAAGTGAAGACAACAATGAAGTAGAAGTCGAAGTTGAAGTTGATAAATTAGAACCTCAACCTGTAGCATCTTTTCAGGCAGAAGAGGATAAGTTTCCAAGGATGAAGGCAGATTCTTTGGCGCTGATTCATTCAAATTTGCAGAGTATGAGACGTGAGTTAAATCAATTAAGAGAAAACTTATCAGCGCTAATTAGATAGTTGAGGCGCGGCAAGGTCACCTTTAAGCGAAAATTGGTAACTACTCGGTGTAGAAGTTTTAAATTTTCCCAATACCATGTCGATAATAGAAAATTCTTTTAGCAGCTTTTCACCTAGCGCAAGCGAAACTTTAACATCGAGGTTAGATCCGAACCCATTGGCGTCTGGGAGCTTGATATTTCCTTTCGCATCTAAGAAGAGGTCTTTGTCTTTTCGTCCTAAAATTAATTTTTGTAAACTAATTTTGCCTGCTTTTCCCTCTGCGTAAATGCTAATGTCTTGCAAATTAATTTGAGGAAGAATAAGTCCATAGACAGCGGCCTTTTCCAAGACAACTTCTTTTCCTTTAGATTTAAGTAACATGAGATCCAGCTGTTGATTTTTCATAACAGCGCGAAAATCCACATCAATCTTTCCTTTGAGGGAAACATCAAGTCCGTAAATTTCCTTAATCAATTCACTAAACGACTCTAGTGGAAGTTCTTCTTGAATGGAGAATGCTATTTCCTTAAGGCCGATCGTTAACTTAGTCGGAAGATCCAGAGAGTGATACCTGGCAGAAAGCTTAAATACGGGGCCGAGGGGAGATAAGCTTAGGCCCATAAAATAAAGCTTTATGGTTTCAAAGGTTAATTCTTTTTGAGTAGCGGCAAGACAGCCGCTAGGTAAATTAACTTTTTGTAGCTCTAAGCGCGGCAAAAACAAACCAAACTGCGTTTTTTCGATGTTCACCGAACACCCTAAGGCCTGTTGCGCTAGTTGGTTAATGGTCCCTTGTAAATTTTGAATGGGATTCCAAAAGATAACAAATGAACTTATTCCAAGCATAATAAGAATGAAGATAAAGCGAAGCGATCGCAACCACGTGGAGGAATAAATGGCGGGATCGAGATTTTCTGCTTCGATCGATTTAAGAATTTTTTTAGTCGTCAAACACTAACCCCTATCATCTATCATCCAAAATCCAAATTTTATTCGTTTTCCGATTCGATGTTATCGATGGCCAAATTATTGAACACAAGAAATTTTATTTTTCCATTCAGTAGTCTTGTTTCATTATTTCTTGTGAAGTTAATGTCTTCGACAAAAAATTTTCCTTGAAGAATAATTTTTTCCATCATCTCCATGACTTCAACGGTACTCATTTCTCTAAAGTTTAATTCTAACTCACTCTCTTCCATTTCCGTATATTGAGAGATGCTACTCATTCCACTCCAAGTCATTCGATCTAGGTAAGGAGATAGGTCAGAGGATCCGCTACTGCTCCCGCTTCCGCCACCAGCATTGCTGCCACTAAAGGCCTCACTAATTTTAGAGGCATTGATGGATGCGAGATTGAGCGGAGTTTTTATTCGATTAGCAATACTAGAGTGTTGCATTTTGATATTGTTGACTTGAGTAATATTATTTTGGATCTGTTCTTTTAGATCAATTCCTTGGGAAAGATTTAAGTTCCAAAAAAGCAAGATAAGCAAAAATGTTAAAGGAATAACAAAAAAAGCAAAGATCGCCACCGTAGCATAGAGATGTTTTTTTTGGTCCTGAATTTGACCAATAGTTTCCGTGAATTTTTGGTAAAGGGGCCCATTTTTAATTTCTTCGCACTGATCAAAAATAAATTGATCGATCTTTTGGTAAATATTACTCATAATTAAAACTCGTATTCTATTTGAAACGTGTTGCCTTTCTCTTCAAGCTTTACACCTTTCAAAGTCGACTGGGTTAACATTTTTTTTGTATTTTCTTTGTCTTCACTCTTACAGCCTGCAATGGTAGCAATAGCGTTTTGATTACTTGATTCAAAATGGGTGAGGACACAACTATTTTTTGTGGCCATGATTTGATGAATCTGACTTAAACCAGTGAGTTTGTTGAGAGCAGTGATTGATTGAAAATGCTTTATCTCATTTAACAAAATAGATTTTTTATCTTGAATTTTTTTTAAAAGCTGAATGGGTTTTTTTGCAAGCAAGTTTTTTTGATCCTGAGGTAAATTGAGCGCCGGATTATTAATCAACGGCCTAAGTTGGGTAGTAAGCTTTTTATCTTTCATTTGCAAAAAAAAGATATGTCCGAGTAAAACTAAGGAAACCAGTAAACAAACGACAACATATCTCCAGGCGACAAACGCAACGGAGTGGAGTGGAAAGGGTTGTTGTCTAGGAGAAGTATATTGTCTGATGAGTAAGTTGCCAGACTCAGAGGGATAAATACTAGCTTTAGAGAGAGCGTGGGAGGTAAAAAAAGAGGGCATATCTCTTGGGGAAATTTTAGACTTGGAAAACGCTGATTCCCCATCACTTAAATATTCAACTGGTCGATTGAAATGATAACTTAAATAATTTTCCATGTTCTTTAAGCGACTTGTTCCGCCACAAAGAAATACTCGGTCAATATTTTGATTTTGAGACACTCGGTAACTTAGTTCCCACAATTTAAATTCATTAACAAAAGGAATCATTAAGTCATCTAAGTTTTCTGCAAAAACTTTTTGATCCTGGGATAAATCTTGGGTAAATTGCGCTCGCGGTAATATGAATGCCGTTTCATGTTTGAAATCCCGCGCTTCTTTCAATCCGATTTTATAAAATCCAGTTAGCATGTCATCAATTTTAGATCCAGAAACATAACTAACATAAGTTCCGACGAGGAGCTGTCCAGCAAAGAAATAGGCCTTGGTGGTGGAATGGCCCATATCCAAAATACAATAATTTCCTTCTCCGGCGATTGGCCGAATACTTTTACCGAGCAGGTGATAACCATTGGATTCGTGAATTAATAAATTGGGAATACGATGATGTTCGGCCAGCGTTTTATAAAAAGATTCAAAATTTTCATTTTTACAAAAAACAGCAAAGGCCCAAAAGGCGTCATTTTTTTTATTTAAGGTCGAAACTAAATGGGTCTCAGTGAGAGAGTAAGGGATTTCTTCTTCAATCTGAAAAGGCAGCATGAGCTTGGCACTTTTCAAATTCTTTGCAGGGATAAGCTTGAAGCGCGAGGACATTAATTCATAAGGGCACTGAAAGATGATACGAGTCGTATCTGGGAGTTGGGATAAGTAATCATCAAGTTGAGAAAGCTGAACTCTGGTGGTTTCAAGTAATTTCCAAAATCCTAAATCAAATTTAGCTTTTGAGGCCGCATTTTGTAGCGGCGGCTGGCCAAATTGATTTTGATTAATGAGAATTTCCCAAGCTTGGATATGCACGAGTCGGCCCGCTTCTTGGCGAGACTCTAAAATCTTGATGGAATAAGTTCCCAAGTCACAAGTTACTGTTATCATGAATAAATCTTACCACAAATTTGTTTGATTTTACGCAGTCAATTTAGTTCATATTCATTTCTAGGACAACTGGATTTTCTAACTCGATCTTCTTTTCTGGAACTTCTCCACTGGGACTTGCGCTGGGCGTGGGAGAGGGTGATTCCTGATTTGGGGGGGCAACCGCAGTCGCTTTACTTGGTAAATACACGATGGAATTAATCGTATACTGAGCATTATCCATGGTGCCAGTGGAGCTCACCTTAAAAACTTGTGGTGCGCTAGAAAAGCGAACATCAAGTGCCTCAAATTTTTTAAATTTTTCCTCTAGGTCGGAGGCGGTTGCGGCGCGCGCCGTTTCGGCAAAATACTGGATAAAATCTTTTTTACTTCCAAAATTTATCGGCTGAGCTGGATCGTTCTTTTTTTTATAATAGGTTTGGATTTGCTCGTCAGTGATGTTGGGCATAAACCAGCGAATGATATTTTGGGAAAATTTATTTAAATCTAAAGTTGATTGACCATAAACAGTGAATTCAGCTTTAAACATTTTAATGAGATTATCGTCCCAGTGAGGGAGCAGGCTCAATTCAGAAATAGAACTCATCGGCGCATACTTAGGGGTTAACTTGGACTTTGAAAAATCACTTTCTAGTTGATTGGAAAAGGGGCCAATATCTGTTCCACGATCACTAACATAAAATTTAATCGTAGCAATAAGAAGCTCTGGATTGAGAGCGCTGTATTGTCGGTTAAATGTATCGTCTGTTATTCGGCGTTTTTGAATGGTCTGCTCCATAATATCAACAAAGAGTTCATCAAATGTAATTTTGGTTTCCGGGGTGGCCGATGGGGTGGGAGTAGGGGCACCGTAATTAGTTCCTGGAGGTATACGTTTTAATTGTTCCAATTTTGAAACTCTAAGCAAATTTAAATTTAATTGATGAGAGGCCGATTCAATGGTCAAATTCATTCCTCCATTGAGTAAGGAATTTTTTTCAAAGGTTTCGATGGCACTTTTTTCAAGCGGGCCAGCTTTTTTATTTAAGGGAATGGGAAACATCAAGGGAAATTCCCAGATTTTATTGATGGTGGCGAGGCCTACTGATTCCATGACTTGCTTATTTTTTTGCGCATAGTTGAATGCCTCTTTATAAATTTCAAGGCGAGCAATGGCCAAGGTTAGTCCCGCTTGGGCATTAAGTTTTGCTTGAGTGCGATTTTGAATATTATAAGATTTTAATTTACTAATGAGAGAATCAAATTTGAAAGTGTACATGAGCGCGGTGAGAATACCAATAATGGTCAGCACCATCATGAGTGCCATCCCTCGTTCATTTAGGGAGAAATTTTTCATGGGGTGGCCGATGGTGAGGGGCTAGCGGTAGGAATAGGAGTGGCATTAAAATTTTTTCTTTTGCTCCATGGGTAAGGATTTCGAATAATTTTTTTTACTTCCAGAGGGTGATTTTGACGATCGCGATATTTGACGGTGAGTTGAATGGCGTAATAAAAAAACTTAGACTCCGGCAGCGTATTAAAGTCTTCAAATTTTTTGTTGTCTGGATTCCAAAATTCCCACTTCCATTCGTCGACTTTATCAAACATGACTTGCGCCTTTGAACGGTCATTGGAAGTGAGAGCGGCCGTTTTGTCATCGTCACCAAAAGGGTCCACAGAATTTTGCCAACGCAAAATCACTTTTCCTGGTTGCGCTAAATCTTGAATTTTTTCACGCTCTTTAATGAACTCCATATCATCTTCGTCTGCTGCTGCCAGTTGATAACTTATCCAAGAAAAATTTGATGAATGTTCATTGAGGTATTTTCTGCGATTATTATTGGTCATAAAAGTAATGCTATCATCGGCAAAATAAATTTGACCAATAGGTAGACCATCTTCATCAAGGGAGGGAAAATTTTTATTTTCTTGAGATCGTTGTTGCATGATATTAGTGGCCGCTTCAAAAAGTTCACGATGTTCTTGAGTCGATACTTCGTTGGGACGATATTGATCTAAATTGAGTCGTTTACTAGAGAGAAGGGGAGAGTAAAAATGCAGGAGATCGTATTCCAGCAGTGCCAAGAAAGTATAAACACGAAGAGCATCAGCATCTTCAAGGCCTACTTCTTCTTGAGTTTGAAAACTTTGCTTCGTAATTGTGCTTATCGACAGTGAAAGGAAACTGAGGAGAGTGATAGCAATGAGAATTTCAAAGAGCGACATACCTGATTGAGCGCAGTGATGAGAATTTTTAGGAAGGGAAGTCATGTTCCGCCTCCTGTTGATGTTCCGGTTCCTGATCCTGATCCTGATCCTGATCCGGTGGTGTCAGTACCTGGTGGATTATCAGAATCAGGATTGTTGCTATTACTGTTGCCTCCGCCACCTGTCCCAACTTGAACTTTTCCTTCAGGATTTCGAAACCATGTTGAAAGTACATATTTTTCTTTGGTACTTTTTTCTGTTACCGTCACTTGAATTTGCCAAATGAGATTTTTTAAATTGGTTTGTACTTGTGTAAAGACTTGTTTCAATACGGCAGCATTGGGATTACTGGCAGCTGCGTTGGCGTCCTCTTCCTTACCGTCCTCAGATCCAGGGTTAGAGAATAGTAAATCCGAAAAATTTGAGGGAAGTTCAAATCTTTTCCACTCCACCATGTATTCGTAGTCTTGCCACTGACTATCTTCAAAATTTTTCGTTTCAGGAATGAGTGTGAGTGAATCATTGAGGGGCGGAGGTTTATTGAGCGTATCAGTAATGATTTGCTCGCTTAGTTGCAGCATCACCATTTCTTTTTGCCATTGAGTAGATCCCAGTAAGTTGATTCGTTCAGACGTGGCGTAGACTAAGTAAAAAACAGAAAACATAAGAACAGCAGTTAATACTTCAAGAAGGGAAAAACCACTTTGAGAGGATCGATGAATTCTCCTAAGGTTTTTCTTTCGACCAGTCTTGCAGATAATTTCTAATACTTTGTACATCGTCGAGACCATAAGGGTTTTTTCTATATTCTACGTCAATTTTATCCCTAACGGCATCAATGGATATTAAAGCAAATTCTTCGATGTTCGCGAGATAAATTTGGCCTTGATCGCGAATTCCTGAAGGATAGAAGTAGAGATTGAACTCTTGTTGGAAGCTTAATTTGTTTTGATCAGCTGTTTTCGCTGCGAAAATGATGACCGATTCAGGAATGGGCTCCACATTTTTTTTAAAATCTTCGTTTACTAAAAAACTCTGGTTTATTTCTTTTTGGCGCTTCAAGATCGTCTCTTTATCTTCAATGACGAGATTGTCGTCCTCTTTGGTGGGATCATTGATGAGTAAATCAGTTTGAGTGGTGTATTCTAGTGCCAACACTTGGGGGCCTTTATCCATGGAGATTTTTAATCTCACCGTAAAATTTCGAATGACCGCTTCATCATTTGCGAAGCGAACTCCTCGTTGGATGGTGTTAACAACTTGCTCAATTTCGTCACGAGAATTGTTGCGCATCATGGTTGCGCCTACATAAAAAATAATGGAGATGAGGGAAATCACCGCTAGGATTTCCATTAAAGTAAATCCTAGCTCGAGGTGGTTAGATTCGTTTGAGTTTTTTAACAATTTATTACAAGTCGGCACTAGAAATGTCGGCATCCGATCCCGTTCCTCCTTCGGCACAATCTTGTCCTAAGGATTTTACGATAAAGGTTCTTCCATTATCAGGCGAGCTGTAGCTATAAGGGCAATCAAAAGAATCTTGGGGAATGTTTCCATTTTGAAAATATCCACCTTGGCGATATTTTTTACATTCGCGTCCGCCAGTTGGTTGAGTCACAAGGGCCTGAAGGCCTTCTTCGCTGGTAGGATACCTGTTGCAGTGACGTCTAAACTCATCAAGTACTCCCATGATGTTTCGAAGTTGAATCTTTGAAGATTCTGCCTTTCCTTCGTCGAGGCGCTGAGAGATGTTGGAGATAATGAATCCCCCGACGATGGCGATGAGGGAAATCACGGCCAAGATTTCCATTAAGCTCATACCCGCTTCAGAATTGATCATTTTTTTATTCATTAATTTTAAAAAATTCATACGAGTAGCTCCTTAAGAAAAATTTATTTTAATTTGTTAAGTTCCATCATTGGCATAATCACTGAGAATACAATAACCCCGACAATCAGGGCCATAAAAATGATCATGATCGGCTCAATGATGGAAGTCAAACTTCCAATCTGGGTCTCAACTTGTTCTTGATAGTTGTTCGAAATAATATTTAGCATATTCTCAAGCTCTCCCGAACTCTCTCCCAACTTGATCATGTGGGTAACAAGTGAAGGAAATAAACCACACTCAATGAGCGGCCCTGTCATGGACAAACCTTCGGAGATGGCATCGCGAGATTTTTCAATCGCATCACGTATCCAAACATTGGAAATTAAATTTTTTACAATATTCATCGCCGCAAGGATGGGAACTCCGGCCGCCAAAAGCGTTCCAAGAGTGGAACAAAATCGGCTAACGTTCACCATTCGTGAAAGCGTCCCAATGACGGGAAGGGCCAAAATGAGTTTGTGATAGCGACGCTCACCGCTTGGAGAATTAACATAACGCTTTGTTAAAATAATTAATCCACCAACGGCCAAAAAAACAAACCACCAGTAGTGCACCATGAAATCAGAAATGCCTAAAACAACTTCGGTAAGAAACGGCAATTTCTTTTTTGAAGACACAAATATTTTGGCAATCTGAGGAATCACTTTAAGAAAAATGAGCGAGATGAGTAGTGTTCCCACCGTGGCCATAATAATGGGATAGGTCATCGCACTTTTTACTTTATTTCCTAGTTTCACTTGTGATTCGGAAAATTCACTTAAGCGAACTAAGACCACATCTAAGGTACCCGATGCTTCTCCCGCTTCCACCATGTTGCAATAAATATTATTAAAAACAATCGGGTGCTGCGCCATCGCTTTCGCAAGCGAGCTACCTTCATTCACTTTCGTTTTTACATCTGACAAAACTACGCGCAAGTATTCATGATCGATTTGACTCGCTAGCGCACTCAGTGCTTCTACTACTTGAATTCTTGCTTTGACGAGCGTGGCAAATTGTCTCGTCATCAGTGAGAGCTGATTGATGGGAACTTTTTTACTAAAAAAATTGAAACTACTTTTGGATTGGGTTTGTGCTTTTTTTTCTTTCAATTCAATGAGCATGATGCCCAAAGCGCGAATTTTTTGTTTGGCGATCGCCTCAGTTTCCGAAGAAACCGTGGCATTCACTTCTTTTCCCTGCTGATTTAATCCTTTGTAGCTATAAACTGCCATGATTATAATTCCATTATTTCTTATTCACCTTGTTTTTCATCATCATTGATCGCGCGCACCATCTCATCAATGGAAGTAATTCCGCGAAAAACTTTACTGAGCGCATGAGTTCTAAGCGTCACCATGCCTTGTTTTACGGCCATTTTTTTGATTGAAGATGCGTCCGCTTGTTTTAAAATGAGCGATCGAATTTCATCGGTAATCAGTAACATTTCTGCCACGTTGGTTCGTCCGCTATATCCTGATTCATTACATTTCACGCAACCCACTGGTTCAAAAAAAATCGCGTCTTGAGGAATCGTGGTTTCCGCACCAAGTAAGTTGCGATGAAAATCATTGAGCTTAAGTAATCGCTTACACTCTGAGCAAAGGACTCGAATCAATCTTTGAGCGAGTACACCCACGAGGGAAGAAGATATTAAAAACGGTTGCACACCCATGTCAATTAAACGAGTGGAGGCAGAGGACGCATCATTTGTGTGAAGCGTAGATAATACAAAGTGACCAGTGAGTGAAGCATTGATTGCCATCTCTGCCGTCTCTTGATCCCGCGTTTCTCCCACCATCACCACATCTGGGTTTTGGCGCAAGATAGACCTAAGCGCAGTTCCAAAAGTTAAATTAATTTTTGAGTTCACTTGAATTTGGGAGATCCCTTGAATCTCGTACTCAACAGGATCTTCGACGGTAATAATCATTTTATCGGGATTATTAATTCGATTAAGAATCGCAAAGAGGGTAGTGGTTTTTCCGTGACCAGTTGGACCTGTGACGTACAAGACTCCGTGTTTGCGCTGCGAGAGTTCTTCAAGGTCGCGAAGTGTTTTTCCTTCGAAGCCGAGTTGATCAAGTTGAAGGATCGTATTATTTTTTTCAAGAACCCTCATCACGATACGCTCACCATGTTGCACAGGCGTCGTGCTCAATCGAATATCAATATCTTTTCCTGCAATTTTAATTTTTATCCGGCCATCTTGAGGTAAACGTTTTTCAGCGATATCTAATTTCGCCATTACTTTAATACGTGAACTCACGGCCGCGTGGGTTTTTTTTGGTTGCCGAAAAACTTCTTGCATGACTCCGTTAACCCGAAAGCGATAAACGGTATCACGCTCGTAGGGTTCAATGTGAATATCACTGGCGCGCTCTTTGACGGCGCGAAAAATAATGGAGTTCACAAAACGAATAACAGGCGCTTCATCAGCAGACGCATCCAAAATATCAATCGGCCCATCTAAATCTAAATTTTCTTCAAATTCTTGATCTAAATTTTCAACTAAGTTTCGATTGGCCCGCTCGTACACGCGGTTGATGGCGTCTTGAATTTTGAGCGGCGTCATACAAACGACGCGAATTTCTTTTTTAAAAATACTCGATAAATCACCAATCACGTGCGGACGAAAGGGATCACTCATCGCCACGACTGTTTGAAAATTAGTATCCATGAGTGGAATCACTTCATGCATCTTGGCGTAATTGATAGGTAAGTCCCTCACTAATTGAGAGTCAATTTCATCAACTTTAACTTCATGCAAAAAAGGAATTCCCACTTGCAGGGCCGCGACTTTAATAATGTCATGGGGATGAATATAATTTTTTCGCATGAGAATATCGCCAAGTAGGCCAGGCTCTCTTGACTGTATGTCGAGGGCCTCTTGCAACTGCTCTTTGGTAAGGGAAGTATGTTTTAGCAACAACTCCCCAATTTTTTCTTTCACCAAAGATGGTGCGGATCTTGGAATCTCTAGTGCGTTTTTTCCTTCACTTGCCATTATTGTTTTGTTCCCGCCGGTGGTAAATTTTGATCCTTACTTGCAGGTGCCGCAGGTGCTGGCGACATCGACTTCAAGTCATCTTCATTTAGTTTACTATAATCTACATTTTGCATCTGATCTTTGCTTATCGGGCCAGAAGTATCTATGTCTTTGTTGAGTAGTGTATCATAAAGAGGCCCTTTAGATTGTTGATCAACTTTGTCGGCCAATTCGGAGAGTGCGTCACTATAAATGTCTTTATCTTCGATTGAACCTTTAAGACTTTTCACTCTCTTGGAGATGACTTCTTTCGTGTTGGCAGCGGCCGCCTTTTCATAAGGATCAATAATTTTAGGAGTTAAAAAGAAGATAAGATTAGTTTTTTCCTTAGTCTTCGATTTCATTTTAAATAACCAACCTAAAACCGGCACATCTCCCAGAAGGGGAATTTTATTTTCACCGACACTATCTTTGTCGCGCATGAGTCCGCCCATCGCCACCGTATCTTGATCACGCACAATCACTTCTGTCACGGCCGTTCGAACTGTGGTCGGTGCTCCAATTCCATTATTGGTGTCGGCCGTACCTGCAATGTCTTCCACGCGCTGATCAATTTTTAATTTAATAAAGCGTGTAACTTTATTAATTTGCGGTGTAATTTTTAGAGACATTTTAATATTTTGTGTTGGCCCTGCTCCAGTTGTTTGAATTCCTGTTCCCGTCGAAGAAATTTGCCTCGTCGGAATCGTTTCTCCAGCTTCGAACACGCCTTCCGTATTATCAGTCACTAAAATTTGGGGAGTTGCTAAAATGTTTGAGTTAGTCGCTTCGGCCAATGCTTTCACTAAACCATTAACCGTATTTACTTGGTAAGAAGTTGTTCCATTGGTTCCCGGAACTTGAATATCAACTTTTTTGCCAAGTCCAAATCCCGCAAAGATCCCAGATAAATTAAAAGCATTATTGGAAAGTAGGTCAGCAAATTGCGGTGGCCCTGTAGTCGTGAATCCTGCTTTACTTAAGGCACCCGTTCCCGTTGCGCCTACATAATTAAATCCAAAAGTGGAACCATTTCTGACTCTCGTCTCCATAATGAGACCTTCTACGTAAACCTGAAGGCGAGGAATATCGAGTTTGCTAATCACATCTTTTACGGTTAGCCAATCGGTGGCACTTGCAGTGACCACAATTGAGTTAGTTGTTTTATCACTAGTCACTTTGACTTCTTCACTAAAAATAGTTTCAGGCTGAGTGACTTGGCCTATGAATCTTGGACCTCCACCGCCGTCGCCATTAAAATTATTTCGCTGCGATTGCTGCTGTTGTTGAGCGTTGGAAATAAGGGCGGTGAGTGTTTTTGATAAACCTTCCGCATCACCGTGTTGCAAATAATAAACATGAATGCGGCCACTACCTTTGGAAGCATTTTTAACATCGAGCCTTAAAATTAATTCTTTTAATTGTTTCGTTCCTTCGGCATTGGCCATCGCAATAATGGAATTTGTTCGCGGTTCTGCAATAAGTCTTGAAATGGAAGGGCCAGTTCCGCCGCCACTTGCTCCACTTGATCTAATACGAGCAGTTCTCGAACTACCAGATGCATTTTTATCACGAATGATACTTTCTAGTAATTTTGCAATTTCTTGAGCAGAAGTATATTTCACTTTCACTATTTGCAGTGTTTCTTCAAATCCCGGGACGTCCACAAATTTAACTAATTTTTCAAGTCGTGTAATATTGGTTCCCGCATCACCAATCACAACGGTATTGGTTTGTTGAATCGCAAACACTCGCCCTTGACGAGTCGCAAACTGACGAAGAGTTCGTTCTATTTCCGTTGCGTTCACATACTTGAGCGGAATAATTTTTAATACATAATTGTCCGTATCAGGAGTGAAATCTCCCATATAAATTTTCGTGGGTGTAAAACGAATATCGCGCATGGGAACAATTCGGTAGAAGGCACCACTTTTAACAAGTGAGTAGCCGGCCATACTTAGTGCGGTTAAGTACGCCTTCCAAGCATCGCCCACCGTAATGGGAGTAGGAGCGGAAATAGAAACTTTTCCTTTTACATCTTTATCTAAAATTAAATTTATTCCGGTGAGTTTTTGCATGTGCTTAGTAATTTCTAAAATATCGGCATCGGGAAAATCAAAACTTTCAACAATCTCTGGCCCGTACGCCGTTTCAGGATTGAGATTAACGTACTTTGAATCTTTTTTTGGTAAACTAGTTTCTTTGTTGCGGCCAAAAATTTTTCCTTCACTGCCTTTCGCGTTGCCCGCACTTGTGGATCCTCCTGACGAAGGTGAGTTCCCCCCTGTCCTTGCGCCTCCATCAAAGTCATCAAAATCTCCGCCATCATCAAAGGAATTAGAAGAAGAATCCATGGGCGGAGGTGGTTCAAATCCTCCTCCCTCTTCCATCGGTGGTGGCGGAGGAGGTGCGGAATCAAAGTCGGGAGAGGAGTCGAAACGATCAAAGCCACCATCTTGTGCATGCAAAAGCGAATGCGGAAAGATAGGAAAGTTTAAAGTAATTAATCCCATCAAAAGTATTTTTTTCATAATGTATTGCCCACGTACCTTTTATTGATTCGAAAATTCATAATTTCTAGGAACATCTGCCCCATCACGATTGAGCATTAAATTAACCGAAGTCGCCGTAGCAAGTTGACTATACCAATTCATAATTTCATTAAATGAGGTGATGGTTTTTCCATTGATCTTTGTAATCATGTCCCCATTTTGTATTCCTAAATAAGAAAAAATACTTCCCGCTTCAATCTCATCAATTCGAAAAGACATCGTGCCGTCTGGATTGGTAATCGGCACCGCCTTAGCTTGAGATAAAATAGAACTATCGCCCAATTTTTCTTGGAGGAGAGCTTTAGAAATTTTAAAATTATTTCCTTCATTTTTAATCGACTCATTGAGCTTGGATTGGAGAAATTGGTTGGCGGCCTTGGGATTCATCATCGAAATTTTATTGGACGCTGGCCCTTGCGCGGACGCATTGGAGACAAGTTCACATTTACCATTTTGTAAATTCTTAATAACAATTTCTAGTCGACCAATTTGATCAAGCCTCGCCATGGTGCCAATTTTTTCTGAAATTCTCAATTTCTCCGTTTCGTTTTTACTTTGTATTTGCAGTGAAGCGAGAGACTTATAAGGATCTTGCATGACCACAGTGTGAAATAATTTAATCGGAAGCGACGATCTATTTTTGGATTCCTCGCAAATTTTAGAGCTAGTATAGTCGGCCACAGCTTGGGAGCGATCGGTTAAAAATAAATCTCGATCTTTGATTAAGCGAAAATCTTTGGCGTAACTGACTTGCGGATATGAGCCGTATCCATAGCCGCCTCCACTTGGAATCATTCCTCCTGCGGGTGCGGAAGTGGGAAGTATTTTTTTTGACCAAGGGGAATCTTGGAACCATAAACCTAGTAGGGATGTTGACCCTACCACAAGAACAGTGAGTAGCGTGGCCTTAAAATAGCGATGAATCGTAGGCCTATAACTTGGAAAAAAAATACTAACAGGAAATGTACCGGTCGCAACAGAGTTAATAGGAGAGCGCATTTGATAAGAAGTGAGAGTCCCTCTTAAACGCTTGCCGCCACCACGGATCTTTTCCTTGATCCTCGCCAATAATTTATTCATATTTTTCTCATATTATTTTATTGTCGTTAAAAATAATTTTTTGTGCAAGGCAATAGGTTTGGCCGATGCTAAATTGCTCGCGCATGATATACTGGATGAAGTTTTAAGACGAGTTTTTTATTAATTTGCTTTCAAGGAGTACTCATGTCGACTAATGGTAGTAACGCGCAGAATGGGACGGAAATACCTTCAATTGCGAAAGCGCTTTTTTTTGGACACGTGCACGAAGAGAACGTGTTTCCCTTTCCTCATTGGGATACAGAGAGCGTGGAAACAGGTAAGTCCATGGTCGATGCGGTAAAGCGATATGCGGAGACGAGTTTTCAATCTGCGAAATATGACTTAGAAGGTCAACTTCCCAAAGAAATTTTGGCGGGGTTAGCAGAACTTGGATTATTTGGTTTAGGTGTTCCTGAAGATTTAGGTGGCCTCAATTTAAATTATAAACTTTACGCGCGAGTATTTTCTGAAATTTCTGCTTATGATGGTGCGATCGCGACCACACTAGGTGCTCATCAATCCATCGGTTATAAAGCACTTCTCAATGAAGGCAATGATCAACAAAAAAAGAAATGGTTGCCGAAACTTGCTAGCGGCGAGTGCCTTGCTGCGTTTTGTTTAACTGAGCCGGGATCAGGATCGGATGCTTATTCTATTAAAACGAAGGCGATAAAAAATGCGGCCGGAAATTATGTCATTAATGGACAAAAACTTTGGATTACCAATGGTGGGATAGCAGGATTTTATTCTGTGTTTTGCAAAACGGAACACGAAGGTGAGGGCGGAAAAAAAGTTGATAAAATTTCATGTTTCATTGTTGAAAAGGAAAGAAAAGGAATTAGCTTCGGAAATAAAGAAGATAAAATGGGAATTCGCGCCAGCGAGACGCGCGCCGTTTTCTTCGACAACGTGGAAGTGCCCGCGGAAAATTTAATTGGCGAACTTGGCAAAGGTTTTAAAATTGCCATGAACGTTTTGAACACAGGACGATTGAGCTTAGGTTCTGGCTCGGTTGGCGCAATGAAGTCCGTAATAAAGATGGCGGTTGCCCATGCTAAAAATCGCAAGCAATTTGGAAAATCCATTTCTGAGTATGGCCTCATTCAAGAAAAAATTTCTGGCATGGCCGCCAATATTTATGCGGCAGAATCTGTGGTTTATTTGACGACCGGAAAAATCGATCAAGGAATGGTGGACTATTCGATGGAATCCGCCATCTGCAAAGTTTATTGCTCGGAAAAACTTTGGGACACGGTGGATAAGGGCCTTCAAATTGCGGCCGGAAATGGGTACATGAAAGAGTATCCTTATGAGCGATTAATGCGTGACGCGCGGATCAATTTAATTTTTGAAGGAACCAATGAAATTTTGCGCGTGTTTATTGCGCTCACTGGTATTAAAGATCCTTCTGATTCACTTAAGGAACTTGGAAAAATTGCAGATGTATCGAAAGCGCTCGCTGATCCCATAAAATCTTTGGGCGTGGTCGGACAATTTGCGAAGAGTCGTTTGACAAAAATGATCTCTACTAAAAAGCTAGAACTTGTTCATCCCGATTTGTCAGAGCAGAGTGATGATTTTTCTGAAATGCTGCAAGAATTTGCCATTAAGGTGGAAAACACACTTTTTAAATTGGGCCCAAATATTATTGGAAATGAAATGCCGCAAATGCGCTTGGCCAATTGTGCGATTGAGCTTTACGCCCAGCTAGCGACTCTTGTGCGAACGACGGCGATTTTAAATAATCCTAAAATCAGTAATGCTGATAAAGATTATGTGAAAGGAATGACCCAACTTATTTGCATTAACAGCAAGCAAAATTTTATCATGAACGTGAAGCGTTTATTTAGTGATTTTGATCGCATGGTGCCTAAAGTTTCCGAAATGGTTTGCCAGCGTGATGGGTTTGGATTTGATATTATCGATTTTTAATTTTCTTTATTTATGCTTTTTAGCTGCCATACTCATGATGTCGTCCGGGTGTTCCAACATCCGGACGCATTTTTTTAAACCAAGCGAAAAAGATAAGGCAATTAAAGAAGAAAAAAAAGTTGTTCCCCTAGGGCCTACCCAAAAAAATCTTGGGCAAGATTTTTTTACAGAGGTAAGTGGGATTTCTGGTCTAATTAATATTCGCGCCCAGCAAATGGCCTCAGTGGATTTGAACTTTGATGGATTTCCTGATTTAGTCGTCATTCCAAGCAATCAAACAAACCCCAGAATTTTTCTTTTCAAAAGTGATACGAAGACTTATCACGAATCCCCTTTTTTGCATTTCCCGGAAGGACTTAATATGTCTTACGGATTATTTTACGATTTTGATCATGATGATGTGATCGATTGTGTGGGCGTGCAATTTTCCCTCAATCGCCAGATGACGAAATTTCCCATACGTTTTTTTCATGGAAAAAAAGTCGAAGGGAAAATACAGTTTATTGAAAATTCTAAATTTATGAATGGCCTGTCTTACATGCCAAGTGCCTCTGTGATTCCTGTTGATGTAAATCAAGATGGGCGATTAGATTTGTTAGTCGCCAATTGGTTTGAAGAAAATGCTAATGGATCCATGACAGCAAAACCTGATCTTATTTTGTTAAATACAGAAGGTGGTTTTAGATTGCAAAAAAATTATCTCATAGATCAGTGGGATGAATTAAAAAATACGAGTCCTTTAGAATACGTGAACGCTACGCCCTCTCTGGGGGCATCTCTTTGTGACCTGAATGGGGACGCAATGATGGATGTACTCACGACGGCAGGCCATCATTTCTCCAATAAATATTGGATGCAATTGACTGATCATCGATTTCAAAATGTAGCAGGAAAGTTGGGTGTTGATCATGACGATGTGGGTGCCTTTAAAATGACGGGTGGGGGAAATACCTACAGTGGCCTTTGTTATGATTTTAGTGGCGATGGAAAAGAGGATGTGTATTTGGGCGAAATGGTGGCACCACTAGATACTCAAGAGAGCGATCGATCGGCGATTTTAATCCAAAATAAATATGAGGGATTAAGTAAAATGCTGCGCTACGAACTGCTCGATACTCACCTTTTGGGTGTCCATCAAGAGGCCGCAAAGCGAGCGCAGCTAGTGGATTTTAATGCAGATGGAAGAGTAGAGATATTAGTGGATAATAATGGATTTTTTCCTCACACACGAACGCAGCTTTGGTCATCAAATTTAGGCGATGGTGAGATGGGAATTTTTGAAAATGTGGCGCCAGATCATGGAATTGATATTGCGAATTCTTTTACTTCCTTGGTGGGAGATTTTAATCACGATGGAAAAATAGATTGGCTGACTTCTCAGAGCGATTTGAGAGGACAAGCTGAAAAAGAGCGCATGCTTCTTTTTACTAATCAAATGAATTTAGAAAATTCTTTGCAAATTATTTTTTATGTCGATGGAGGATTGGGAAATCGATCGGCGGTTGGGGCGAAGATTACGCTCAAGGTGGAAAATACAGAGAGAGGAACGGTCGCCTTTGAGCGCATTGTTCAGTATTCCTACGGATTTTTGTCGCCACAAAATCCTGAAGGAATTTGGATGTCCTGGAAGGATAGTCAAAAAAAATCAAAGATTGTGGATTTTAAAATTTCTTGGCCCACAAAAAAACAAACTGGTTCGCATCAAGAAACGAGTTTGAAGAAGCGAGCATTGGATAAACTCAATGATTTAATCATGAAGAGAAAATTGGGGAGAGGTAAGAAAAGTGAAATCGGTGACAGCTGGACGCCGCTTAAAATTCGAGTTAATCAAAATTATGAAATTTTTGAAATGACGAATTTGAGGTTATGAAGTTTATGAGTAGGTCTGGAAAGCGATATTTTTTTTGAAACTAGTGTGAGAAAAGTTTTTATAAAGTCGACGCGAATTTCGAAACTAGGGGATGGTGGCACTTCACTTCTGGTCTTAGACCAATTCCGTTTAATTTTCAGGTACTAGGAGGGCGAGGCTGAAACGACGAGACGTGCTAATGCACGACGCAGCAGTAGAAGTCGATGGCCGACAACGTAGATGAAGATTAAACGGATTTGGTATTATTCGTCAGAGGCCGCACTTCCAGAAATCCTATCTACTAATGCTGCTTGACAAGCATTTGAATCAATAAGTTTAGCATTAATTCTATTGATTTCTCCATTGCCTAAATCAGTCCGTGTGGGTCCAAGATTTAGTGCTTGGATAGCTTCAAAGCCATTGGAAATAAAATAATAAAAATCGAGTTTATCTTTTTCACTAAGAGTTGGAAGTGGTTGTAGAGGCTCGTCATCTCTTGGATATCCAAGTGTGTACAAAAATTTTACGTTGTCACTTTCTTTAGTGCTTTTACCTTCCAGCAACTGCAACAAACCTGCAACATTCATGCGTTCACTAAGTCCCACATTTCTTGATAGCATCCAATCAGCGATATTTGAAAAATCAACGGCATGCGTAAGTTGCTCTATGGGTATTGTGGATGCTAGATTTTGAGAAAAATAAGTGACTAATTCTGGCCATAAATCTAAGTTTTGAATTTCTGATCTTAAGAATAAAACATTTTTATTAATTATTTTTTCTCTGAATGTTAAAAAATCTGCGTCGTTTAAGAAAATATTATTCAATTTGCCAATGGGATTTCGATTTATAATTTTTAAATAGTCGAAAAATTCATTGGCTAATTTCTTTAAAACTTTTTTATTACTAAATAACTTTCTAGTCGGGTCAATATTTGATTCATCAATTAGATTGATCATTTTCGCATTCAAATCTGAATTGTTACTTATCCTATCGATATTATCAAAAATAGATTTGAATTCATCGACATTATCAATGCCAAAGATGTTTTGCAAAAATTGAACTCGGGTTTGGGAAACTTGAAGTTGCTGATAAATGTGAAAATTAAAGGCCGTGATCGATGGTTCTAGATCAACAAAAACTACTAGTTTAAAATTTCCATAGCCCGCTCTTTGCCACACACGAAATGTACCAACACCTAAGAAAATTCCATCTAATTCCTTTAATTCATCTCTGTAGACAAAATCAAAGACTTCATTAGGGAATGAAAAATCAGCTTGGTAAAAATTAAGATCAACATAACTTGAAAGACAAGCAGCATAAAGTTTCATGTAACCTAATTTGTTTAACATTTCACAATTAATCACGGCCGAAGAACATAGAGTGTGATAAACGGAAAAAATAAAATAAATTATATAAATAAAAATTTTGTTTTTCATTCTCTTAAATTATTCGATCAGACTAGTTTTATGAATCCAGGCAGTTTTTTCCATAAATAGGCTGATGCTGAGTTAGTAGCACTTTTGTTAATTTCGGAGCACTACGTTTCGTTTTGTCTGCATCGTGACTTGAGCAAGCCTAGCTAAATAGATCTGAGATTGGATAGAAATTTCTAATAGCGATACTGCGGAAAAAAATTCCTATTGTGTTTTCTTTGGGTGGGTTTACATGTTAAAAAATTTGGAAGAAAAGGACTTAAGTTAAGTCTTCAGATTTTAAGGATTCGGCAAAAAATTTCCCATGATAATTCGTCTCTTGGAAATTATTAATCACAAAGCCTTCTTCCACTTCACTTTGTTGGTAATCAATTTCCCCTTCCCAGAAATATTGGGCAATAAAGGGATCCAAGAGGAGGTGAGTGTCGATCCCCTCACCAGGATAACTTAGGACCACGTCATCGGGGCGGGGCAGAGTGAAGCCTGTCGCATAACGAAAGCCATCACATTCTTTGCCGTTAATAGAAATGCGCAAATGACAATTCTCAATGGTGTAATCAAATTCTTTCATTAAATGAATTTGTTCCATAGCAGCTTTAGTCAAAGCGATGTTATAATTTTGTTTCATCATCCCGACATTAACACATTTTTAGGATCTTTTATGTCAAATTCTATTCACTATAAAATTTCTATCGAACAACCTCAAACTCACTTCGTTCAAGTCAGGGTGGAGTTGGATTTAGGAGAAAAAAATACCCAAACCAAGTGGCAAATCTTTATGCCTTCTTGGTCTCCTGGCTCTTATCTCATGCGAGAATACGCCCGGTATGTTCGCTCTCTGAAAGCATTTGGCCCAGCAGGAGAGCGACTCCATTTACACCAAATCGATAAAGGCACCTGGGAAATTGATACGCAAAAATCTCTCTCCTCAATGTCTCTTGAGTACGAAGTGTATTGTCATGAACTCACGGTACGCACGAGCTGGGTGGATGAAACCCACGCCTTTTTACAAGGACCAACTTACCTCATGGGCGTCGTGGGTTGGAAAACGTTTCAAGAACCAAACGGCTTCATTTCTTTTCGCTTTAGTCAACTGTGGTCCAAGATTTCAACTGCGCTCACACCTTCCAAGAAAGAAATTGATGGATGGGAATTTAACTACGAGTTTACTTCTTACGATGAATTGCTCGACTGCCCAGTGGAAATAGGGTGCCATGAAACCGATGGTTTTTTAGTCAAAGGCAAACCTCATCACTTGGCCTCTTATGGAACGATTTATCCTCACACAAATAGTTTCAAAAATGATATTCAAAAAATTATTGAAACGATTGTAGATTTTATGGGTGGTGAAATGCCTTATAAACACTATCACTTTATTAATCATTTTTTGCCGGGAGTTTATGGGGGGCTCGAGCACGCCAATTCCACAGTGCTACAATTTGATGGAAGAAAGCTTGGGGATCGCAAAGAGTATGTTGCTTGGCTTGGCCTGGTCTCCCACGAATATTTTCATTTATGGAACGTTAAGCGAATTCGCCCTCTCGAGCTTGGCCCATTTAATTACCAAAGCGAAAATTATACCAGCATGCTTTGGCTCGCCGAAGGGCTAACCGCCTTTATGGATAATTATTTTTTGCTCTTAAGTGGATTAATTTCTAGCGAAGAATATTTAGAATTAATTAAAAAATCTTTAAATAATTATTTTAAAACTCATGGCCGTAAATTTGAATCACTAGAGGGCAGCTCATTTAACGCTTGGGTGAAGCTCTACCGGCCACACGAAAATTCTCACAACATGACCATTAGTTATTATTTGAAAGGAGAATTTTTATTTTTGTGGTTGGCCGCAGAATTATTAGAATTCAAATCCAGCATTAAAGAATTTGTCCATGGACTATGGTTGCACTACCAGAGAAATCCGATGCGAGGTATCACGAAAGAAGAAGTGGGGGAGATTGTAGAAAATTTAAGTGATAAAGAACTCAAAGATCAATTCCTCTATTTTGTTGAAGGTACGGAAGATTTTGCTTATGAGAAGGTATGGAGCACGCTTGGAATTTCAAAAATAACGGAAGATTTGAATTCAAGAAATCAATATCAGTTTGGTTTCGAAACGGAAACGAGAGGCGAAAATATTTTTGTAAGAACGGTCATGATGGACGGGGCGGCCTATCAGCAAGGTTTGAACGCGGGTGATGAAATTATTGCCTTTCATGGTGTGCGATTAAGTAAAAATGATATTTCCTTACTTAAAGAAAATTTATTAGAAAATCAGGCCTATAACTTTTTAATAAGTAGAAATGGAAAAATTTTAAATTTAAATCTCTACCCTAAAGCAGCAACGCCTGCGATTAAGGATTTTAAGATCCAAGATTTAGAAAAGTGGAATAAGTTTAAATCTCTATAAGTTCTATAAGTAAAGATGCAAGAATCAAAATTTCATAGTCAGAACTCCCGTATGTCTGCTATAAATTTCATCAGGAAAATCGTCGGAGATTAAACTTATGATTAGTATGAATCGCAAATTGGTCTTTTTAGCATCTCTCTTTTTCCTTCAAGTAGAACTTCAGAGTTCTGCTTTTGCCTTCCAGTACGATTGTTTCAGTTTTGATGACAATGAACCCTCACGAATTGAAAAATTTGTCTTAAAAATAGCAAATAAAAATTTAGTTAAAATCACCATGGCAGGCCATAAGTTTGAAGAAACTTACAACGTCTTTTCCTACGCAAATCGCGCACCTGCTGATACGAGGCCTGAAGTGGAATTTTTCCTTAAAAGTGCAAAAAATAATTATGCCGACGGCAAGCCTAGTCCTTTTATTGCGGATAAAGATTTGCTCACTGGGGGGTATACTCTTCGCAATGGAAAGAAGGGTGGCTTTATGAAAATTATGGGCACTGGACTTCGCTTTGCTAAATATATTTGCTATTTGCAGAAGTAAGTATTTCCTTTAAAAGATCGTTGATGATGTTTGCATCTTGTTTTTCGTGAGCAGTAATTAATCTAAAAAAAGTAACTCCCTCTCTCGTGGCCATGTTGATCATAAATTTTCCTGAGGCCATCAGCGATTGACGAAGTTGTTGATAAAATTTGAGAGTTTCCTCGGGTTTGCAATACTCTTCGATGTTTCTTAGAGAAAAGCACACGTTTAAAAAACAAGGATCCCACAGTAACTCAAATTCCTCACGCTGCTTAATGATATTTGCGGCCGTGCGCGCATTGTGAAAAAGTAAATCTACTAATTTTTCCATTCCTTGATCACCCAGCGAACGCCAAGCGAGCCAAACCTTGACGGCATCATTGTGTCTTCCACATTGAAGGGAGGACGGCCCCAAATCCCAAGCTCCGGCCTCAGATTCATGAAAAATATAATCGGACCCGCCACCTCTTCCAGCGTGAGAATGTCTCAAGGCATGCTGATGTGGGGTCAGAAAAAAAGAACTCACTAGCCCCGTGCCCAACATCTTGTGGGTATCCCAACTCATGCTATCGGCCAGGTGAATTCCTTTCATTAAAGGGCGATACTTTTTAGATAACAAAACTGATCCGCCCCAAGCGCCATCCACGTGGAACCAACACTTTTCTTGCTTGGCAATAGCGGCCATTTCTTCGATGGGATCAAATTCTCCCAGTACCGTAGTTCCTGCGGTGGCCGCGATAAAAAAAGGAGTTTCGCCTCGCTTGCGACTTTTTTGTATTTGATCTTTTAAATCTTGGGTTAACAATTTTCCATTTTGATCTGTTTCAACATTGATAAGATTTTTTAGTCCAAGTCCCAGGAGATTAAAGGCCTTCTCAAAAGAGTAATGGGATTCTTTACTAACAAAAGCAGTCAGAGTTAGTGTGTTATTTTTGCTTGGCCCATTTTCTTTGATCTCGGGAAATAATTTATTTCTCGCCATTAAAAGACCCACTAAATTTCCATTAGAGCCACCCGTGACCATAATCCCATCAAAAGAATCTTCCCATCCGATAAACCGGCAAAGATGCCGAATCAATTCTCTTTCAATAATGGTGGCAACGGGCGACGCTTCATAAGTGGCCATCGTCGAATTGGTTAAACTTGCCAACATGTCCCCACTCATAGACCAGGGATTGAGACCAGAAAAAAGTTGATTCATGAAATGGGGATGAAGCGTGTTGAGAGATGAGTTTAACACTAATTTAAAATCTTCAAGTGTCGCCAAGTCATCTTGGCCACTTTCTTTTAGGGAGTAAGAAAAATATTTCCTTAACTCTTTGGGATCTAAAGATTTTCCAATGCCCTTCGAATCTAAATTTTTTAAGTAACCTTCAATGATCGGATTGATTAATTGAAAAACTTTATCATGGTTCATCGGTCACTCTCGCTTTTAAACTTCTACGTTTTCCCAACTATTTTTTTCGGGAAGATAAGTCTGAATAAATTTAAGAGGTTTACAATAAAGATGTAAAGAAATGGAGGGCGATAGCGCTAATAATTTATGAAAATGTTTGGAATCTTCAACTTGAGTGAGATTCGACTTATTGACGATACTTTCTTTTTTTAATGTTGTGGTAAAGGGAAAGTATAAAGATTCAAGAATCTCGCCCTTAAGAATTTTCATGAATCCATCAGATCCTCCGTGGCCATGAATGGGAGTAGATGAATTTTTTCCCCATATGATCAAAATTAATTGGAATTCCTTAGATTCCATTAAAACTTGGCGAATGCGTTGCTCTTCTGCTGGAAATTCGAGATTACTTATACACTCAAGCGGCAGGTTGCAAAGGATATTTTCGATATCAACCACATCCGCGGCGTAGAGACTCTGTAATCGATCAATCAGATCGTCAGGAAAGATAAAATGGTTGGTGGCCATAGGTTATTTTCTCTTTAGAAATTGAATCCAAGTTGATAGAAATTTTCTTACTGATCCACCATTATGGCCAAGTAATTTGTTTTTTCCGCTAACCGAAGCGAGCGTCCACCAGTGACACCATAAATCTTTCCAAGCATTCAAGAGATTTTCACTAGGATCATAAATGTGGCCGGGCTCAGAAAAGGCCCCGTTTAACTCGAGAATTTTAATGTTTCTTCCCAGCTTCATTTCTGATTCGCTTAAACACTTGATATCAAACCTTCCAAAGAAAAGGCCAGGGGTGGATCGAAAGAGAGAATCAATCCATTGATTGAGCGGATCCGTTATCAAGTGTTTCCCGTTGAGGAACATGGTGCCACGCTTGTGATTGCCAATGGGTTCAATGAGGACACACTCACCCTTTGATGGAATGGTATCAAAATCGAAACCATCTTCTTTTAACCGCGGGATTTGAAAAATAGCGCGAGGAATTCTCGAGGCCAATTCTTCGATCGTTAATTTACCATCGCCGACAACACTTAAGAAATTTTTTGTCACGATAGAAGTGATTTTTGTCTTTAAGGTAACCGGGTCTCTAACGGCCATAATTCCTGCTTCAAAGGGATGGGAAATAAATTCTTGTAAAATAAAATCGCGCTTTAGTTGATTAGTATAAGTCATCATTTCTAATTCAGAATGTATAATTTTTACAAAGTCACCTCTTTCTCCCACATCAGGCTTAGCAATGAGGGGGTAAGTTAGATTTTCCTTACTCATCCAGCTTTTTATTGGTGGGAAGTCTAGAGCAGGGTTCGAAGGATCAAATTTAATGATGATCCATCTCGCCACATTTTCTTTCGGAAGTTGTGATAAAATTTGGTCTTTAGATTCCTCAATGCACCCCCCGAGCGGAATGAAAGGATTTGAGGAGGTAAAAAAAACGAGGGATCTACCTCGCAAGGAAAAAATCGGCCATGAAAGAAAAACTGGTAGGTAGAAAATCCAAAAGGGCCAGTATTCAAAATGATAGAGCTTATGAAAAAAATTTTTCATGGATTTTTTCCTATGACAATTGACCAATGATGTTCCACTGATCTCTCAGGTCATTCACCTGTTCTCTCCAGTAGTGTTCTGTTCCGTACCAATAAAAGGCTTTTTTGAATGATTCATCATTGAAACGTTTTCCGATCCACGCAGCAAAATGAATAAAGCGCAACGACCTTAGGGGCTCAACTAATCGAAGCGTCGAATAATCAAAATGGTGAAATTCTTCATAGGCCTCTAAAAAAATATTGCGCTGGGCTACCGATTCTTCATCTCTACCAGGAGTGACTAGCCAAATATCTTGAACGGGAGGGCCAATGACCATGTCATCAAAATCTAAAATGAAAAGTCCTTCCGGGCGCCACAAAATATTTCCCCGGTGGCAATCGCCATGAATTCTTTGCACAGGAATTTCTTTAAAAAGTTCGTCTGATTTTTTACAAATTTTTTCCACTAATTCTTGATACTCCTCCACATGATGGGGGTGAATGAGTTTACTGCTCAAAAGAGAACTGAGATTATTTCTTCCATAGGTTTGCGGGTCAAGTTTCAATCTATGAGTCGCCTGTCTCGTTTTTCCAATTTGGTGAATCCTGGCGAGTGTTCTCCCTAGGATTTGGAGCATTTCATCGCTAAACTCATCGGGATTTCTTCCCCCTCGTTTAGGAAAGAGGGCGAAGTTTATATCTCCCTCTTTGGTAAGAAAGAGCGATTCATTATTGAAACTTAGCGGTGCAATCACGGGAATTTCATGCTCTAGTAGATCAAATAGAAATTGGTGTTCCTCCAAAATTTGTGACCTATCCCATCTTCCTGGACGATAAAATTTAATCACTACGTAGCGATCACTTGCTAAGTTTCCCGTCTGATCTCCCAGTGGCCTCTCAAGTTCCACTTCATAAACTCGGTTTTCCAAACTATTGAGCGCCATGACTCTTCCCGTACTTCTTAGGCCCACTGAGTCGACACAACGAAGAATTTCATCTGGCCCGATCTCTAGGAATAGTTTTGTCTCTTGGTTGCCCCACATATTTTGAATCATTTTTGATACCTTTAAATATAAAGATCATTTTATGTTTTTTTATTTATTTTTACGAATCGACGCTTATTCACCTTTTTTTAAAACGAAATCCTTCCATGTTCTTAATATTTTGCACCATCCCGTCATTATGCTAAAAATGTGTATCTACCTTCGTGGTTTTGTAACTATCTAAGGCCCTCTGGAAATTTCGTCACGTCGAGAGTGTGCCCAAGCACAGTCGAGGGACGACGTTTCGAGGCTTGCTCCTGGCAAGCCGCAGATTGAGGAATCCCATACGTGGATTCCGAAGGGTTTCGATCCAACGATTTGGATCGAAACGTAGAGTGGCGAAATTTACGAGGGACCTAGGTAGTTACAAAAATGTTAAATCCAAACTCTTACCTTACTAGTATTATGTCGGAGGTAACATATATTTGTGGGGTGTAAAAATGAAAATTTCTATTGTTTGTGGCAGTCAGCGTAATGGACAATCTCAAAATGTGATGAATTATTTAAAGCAGATTTGCTTGGATAACGGTATAGAAGAGGTCAATGGTATCGATCTCTATCATCGAAATATCAAAACTTGGGACGAAAGTGTTTGGAAATTAGGAAAAAATTGGGATGCAAATTGGAATCAAACATCAGAGGAGTTGAAATCTTCTGAGGGGTGTATTTTTATTTCTCCAGAATACGGGGGAATGGTGCCGCCAATTTTAAAAAATTTTTTCCTTCTCTGCTCCCAAAATGAATTGGCCCATAAACCAGGATTGTTAGTTGGCGTTTCTTCAACTCGCAATGGCGCTTACCCCATCATGGAACTTCGGATGAGCTCGTTTAAGAATAATAAAATTTGCTACATGCCCGATCATCTCATTTTTAGGGACGTTGAGAAATTTTTGGCCGCCCCCAAGAGCGAAGAATTTATTTATATGGATGAGCGTAGTCACTATACGATCAAAATGTTGAAGGCCTACGTTCAGGCATTTAAAGAGATTCGAAATAAGGAAGAAGTGTTTTTGCCAAAATATAAGTTTGGGATGTAGGCACCTAAGCGGATTCTCATGTCCAGGCAATCTAGACAATGACAATAAAGTCATGCTCCCATTTGATGATGTAAATAATCAAATGGGAGGATTATTATGTTTCTTGCTATTGTTAGATTGTTAGCTTCTTTTTTATTCTTATGTTTATTTTTTGTATCGCAAATGTCTGCACAAACTCACAAGTCAACAATTCCGCACTTTGATTTAGATATGTCGACAAGTGAAATGCAAAAAGAATTATCCAAGAGTTTTTATAAAACACAAAAATCCGAAGATCCCGCCTCCATTATTAAGGCGATTAAAAATGGTGAGCGTTTGTCCGCGTGGTTAAAATGGGAAAATGAACGCCGATCAATCTCGGATCAATTGCTCCTTACTAATCCCTCTTTGCGCCGAGGACATCCTATCAATAAACCAACTATTTACTCAGATAAAACTGTTGAGACAGATACTGAAGCTTTGATGAGAGAGATGCCTAGTGAGATGAGAATTTATTTTGATCAACCTAAGTTGGATTTCCCATCCAAGCTACCTTTATCCGATGAGCTATTTCTTTCTTATGCAAGGAGAATGAATAAAATATATCAAACTGCCACACGCTACCGAATGCTAAATCCTTATCGAGCAAGGTACACACTTTCCAGGCGAAAAGATGTCAGAGGATATTATTACTTATCCCAAAATCATTGGAGCGCTGAGCGCCTGGATCTGGAATATTTGACTCTGACAGAGAGGGAGCAAAGAGATTTGAAAAATGCGTTAGTGGGAATTTGCATTAATTTCGTAGGGACTCAAGATCAAGGTGCGGGTTGTGTCAATGAACTTGAAAAATCCATTAAGGAATATAAAATGGGAAAATATTTTTCGCTTTATATCGGTGCAGCTAAAAAAATTTGGAATAGTTTTTTCTTAATCCCTAATGCTGCTCGTCGTTCAGATATCATTTGGAATAGTGCCAATCCCAATGAAGCCAGCGTTCCATTTTTGACACCAAAGCAAGATAATATCAAAAATTATCTTGAACTTAATATTGAAGATGAATGGAAATGGGATGGTTGGGGTCTCAATTTAAATTTTGGAAATGATGCGAGGTCCCCTCGTGTGGTTTTTGAAACGGGCGTAACTCCTCATGTGAATGGTCTGGGTGGAAATGAGATCGTCATGGATGCAAATGAGCCGATTGAAGAATATGAATCTAAATGGACTATTCGTCATGAGTTTGGCCACGTGCTGGGTTTCCCCGATTGCTATCATGAATTTTACGACACTGACTTGAGCGCCTTCGTCAATTACCAACTAGATATAACTGATTTAATGTGTTCGCGCGCAGGCAACATGAATGAGCGGTTATTTTCAGAAATGAAACGAGTTTATTACATAAAAATGTAGTTTTTGGGGGCCAATTTTTCCTACCCATGATTGGCCCTTAATCCTTCTAGATCTTTGTTCCGTTCAGAACTCATAGAATTTTTTTTTACAACTATGAGTTTATGAAACCCACATTTTTCTTAAATTTTTTCGTCCTCATTTCTTTCGTTTCTTGTGCACAGAAATCTAATTTTCGAGTAGCGGAATCACTTATTCCTCTTACACCACCTGATGCACAATTAACTAGTACGCCAACTCAGGCACCAACTTCTACTTCTACCTCTTCACCGACGCCGACTCCGACAAGCACGCCCACAAAAACCCCGACGTCGACTGCCACGCCGACCTCAACACCGACAGCAACCGCAACCCCAACCTCGACACCGACTTCAACACCAACAAAGTTACCGACCCCTTTCCCCACGTCAACGCCCACTTCAACCCCAACCGCAACACCTATTACTGGTTGCATGCAAGTGAAGGCGAGTAATTTTTTATCAACCGCCAAAAATGAAAATGGCAGCTGCCAATTTAAGGCATGCTTAGATGATCATTTTGAAGAGTATACAGATTCCTTAACAATCCTCATCAATCAGTATAATTCTCTCTACGGGCCGTCTTATCAAGGATCCAATCGCGTAGAATCCACTTGTAAAAATTTAAAAAAATATTGTCAGAATATTGATGCGAAAAATTATACCGGAGCCACCAATCAAAAAGGTGAGGAGTACTGTTACTTCGCGGGATGTGATCAGCCCAAATATGCAGGGTATCAAAAATATTTAGAATATATCGAGTATTTAAAAACCCATAAAGGTGAAATCACAATTGATAATAGTGATCCTGTGTGTGGAAAAAAATTATATGATGAATTCAAAAAAGAATTTGATGTCACGAAACAAAATCAATCGGCACCCGTTTCCGTGGCCGTAGTATTAGATGACTCAGGAAGCATGCTTGGCGAAATTGACATGACCAAAGAGGGACTTAAAGATTTAGTGCCAACCCTAAAAGATTATCAGGCCAACTTAGATTTAAAATTTTATAAACTCAGTCAACTACACGCCAATCAAAAACAAACTTTTACCCGAATGGTGGGACAAGACCCCGAATACTTAGTGGAATACTTTAGGCCAAATCCTGTCGATACCGTAAAATTAAATCCTGGAATGAACATAGCAGAAATACAAAAGAAGATTGATGTTGCCATTAACAAAGTCAGTATCAATTATCAATATAGTAAAGAGCAAGGACTTTGCTATGCTAAAAGACTCTTAAATGATTTCGCGACGGCACAAAATAAAGATAATCATGAAATCATGCTGCTTTTAACGGATGAAGATGACAATTTTAAAGGCACCACCGAAGAATGCTATCAGTCGGCGAAAAAATTAGAAACTTCCGATGGCTATGTTTTTAATTACACTTTATTTAAAGATTCCTTCGGAGGAAAAAATCTTATTCAAGCTTTAATGGATGATGTCAATAAACTTCCTGCGCTCCAAAAGCAATATGGATTTATTGGGATTATTTACAATGAGAATAATTCTCTTTGTGATCCTGGTCAAAATACTCATGGAAAAAGTTATCTTCAGTATCACCAATCCTTATTGGCCAATGGAACTTCTTCCTTTATAGGTGATATTTGCAGTTACGATTACCGACAATTGCTAGAAGATAGTTTGGCCAAAATGTTGCTCGAAGTGGTCGGGTTTAAATATAAAATTTCCTCTTTAAGTAAACACCCAAAACTTTTAGAGGTAAAATTAGAATTAAATAATGGAGTTCTTGAGACTGTGGATGCTGCAGATTATGATCTCACTGACGACGGAATTGATCTCTCTCTCATTTTCCACATCTCCATGAAACAAAGACTTCAGGCCGCCAAAAAGGTAATTGTTTTAGTGCAAGAGGATCTATAGCTCCTCAATTTGAAATTTCAAGTCTATACCGGTCCTGTTTTGAATTTCCAGTGGCATCTTCGTCGTCCACGTATAGAAAATACGCTCTCCTCCTCAGCTACTCACTGGAAATTCAAAACCGAACCAGTATATAATCCTATTGAAACCCATTTAAGATTGTTGGAAATGACAAAAGAGGTATTTTATGACCAGAAGTTTTTTTGGAACAGACGGCATTCGTGGTAAGGCCAATGTTTACCCCATGACGGGAGAAGTGGCGATGTCGCTCGGTCGCGCCGTGACTTCCTATTTTCAAAAATTGCGCATGCAAAATTCTGCCAATGTCCAAAATAATCAGCGCCCCGTGATCATTATTGGAAAAGATACTCGCCTTAGTTGTTACATGTTGGAGCATGCCATCGCTTGTGGAGTTTGCTCTCAAGGGGGAAAAGCGATTTTGACTGGCCCGCTTCCTACGGCGGGAGTTGCCTTCGCCACACAGTCCATGCGCGCGGATGCGGGAATTATGATTAGTGCCTCTCACAATCCTTACTCAGATAACGGAATTAAAATTTTTGATCACACCGGACACAAACTTCCGGATCAAATTGAATTAGAACTAGAGCGCATGATGATGGACCCCAGCATGTTAGAAGAAAAAATTAATGCCCAGCTCGGAAGTGCCAAGCGACTTGATGAAGTGATTGGCCGCTATATAGTGCAAGCAAAAAATGTTTTTAGTAATCGCTACAATTTATCAGGACTACGCTTAGTAGTTGATTGCGCCAATGGAGCGGCCTATAAAGTGGCGCCTATGATATTTGAAGAACTGGGAGGCGAAGTCATTCCTCTCGCCGTCAATCCTAATGGAATAAATATTAACGAGCAATGCGGAGCGCTTCATCCTCAAAATTGTGCACGCAATGTGGTGTTGTACCGCGCAGATGTGGGAATTTGCTTAGATGGTGATGCCGATAGAATCGTTATGATTGACGAAAAAGGACGAGTGGTTGACGGCGATCAACTCCTTGGGCTTCTCGCTAAATATATGGTGGATACAAAATCCATGAACGGTTCGCAAGTGATCGGCACCGTGATGACCAATGGGGGAGTCGAGCGATACCTAAAATCCATTGGCCTAAGTCTCATTCGAACTAAAGTGGGGGATCGTTACATTGTTGAAAAAATGTTGGAAACAGGTTCTAACTATGGTGGTGAACCCTCAGGGCACATTATCTTTAAAGATCTCTCTACTACAGGCGACGGAATTGTGGCCGCGCTTAAAACGATTGAGTGTATGCTCTATTACAAGCGTCCCCTCTCAGAATTAATCAATGGCATCGAACTCTTTCCTCAGGTCATTCGCAACGTAAAAGTCGCGAAGCGCATTCCTTTTGAGGACGTCAAAGAACTCACAACGGAAGTAAAAAAAGTGGAGCATGATTTGGGCCCCGAGGGGAGAGTGTTGCTTCGTTACTCAGGGACGGAAAATTTAGCACGGGTCATGGTCGAAGGTGAAAATCAAGATTCGGTTCAAGGAAATTGTGAGCATTTAGCGAGTATGGTCTCAAAATTTTTAGGCCACTAACCTAATAGTATAAAATAAAAAAACGGCCCACAAAAAGGTATCAAATATGAAACCAACCTTTTTTTCTAACCCAAGGCTGGGTGTTAACATTGACCATGTCGCCACCTTGAGGCAAGCGAGAGGTGAGCGCTACCCCTCACCAGAAGTAGCGGCCGAGATAGCTCTAAGAGCGGGAGCAGAGCAAATCACCATTCACTTAAGGGAAGATCGTCGTCACATCCAAGATGGAGATTTGCCCCTCGTAAAATCGATCACCCAAAAATATAAGGCCCTTCTTAATTTAGAAATGGCCGCCTCCTTAGACATGTTTCCGATGGCATTAGAAACAGAACCTGAGTGGATTTGCATCGTTCCTGAAAAACGCGAAGAGCGCACCACCGAGGGCGGATTAAATCTTCTCGATACAAAAACTTTTGAGATGGTGAAGCGAATTTGTCATGACTGGAAATCTAAGTTTTCCATTGGGCATCAGATTTCGCTCTTCCTAGAGGCCGATGAAAAAATTCTTAAACGTGCTCTTGATCTTCCCATCGACGCCGTAGAAATTCATACCGGCGAGTACGCAAAAAAATTTTTACTCAAGCAACCCATTGAGGGTTTCCTCAAGGCCTACCAGACTGCCCAGGATTTAGTTTTTCATCATGGGAAAAAAAATATTCACGCAGGTCACGGACTAACAATCGATTCCGTTGCGCCGCTGGTAGAGCTTGGACTTTTCTCAGAATATAATATTGGCCATTGGATCATTTCTCAGGCGGTCTTTGACGGACTTGAGACGGTAGTGCGAAAGTTAAATAAAGTGATAAAAACAAAGGCCCAACCATGAGAATTGTTACCGTTGAAGAAATGAAACAAATCGAAAAAAAGACTTTTGAAGATTTTCACATGCAAGAGAGACTCGTCATTGAAAATGTGGGAACCCAAATTGCGGAGGCGATCGAGCGAGAATTTTTGAGTCAACAAAATGCTTCCTATGAAATTGTTTTTTTGATTGGCAAAGGCAATAACGGATCAGACGGTTTGGCCACCGCAAGACACTTGGCCAACAATGGCCACAAAGTGGTTGTATTTCGCGCTTATCCCATTAGTGAATGTTCTCCTGAGTGTCAGGCCCAGTTAAAAATGGCCATGGCTTACGGCGTTGTTGATGTGGAAGCGCTCCAAGTGGAAACTTTACAATCTTATTTTTTGCAATCCTCTCACGATTTTTTAGTAGTGGATGCCCTCTTTGGGGTTGGCGTTAGGCTTCCGCTCTCCCAACATCTCTACGACTTAATTAATTTTGTTAATGATCACGCCAAAGTCACCATTGCCATCGATGTTCCTTCTGGCGTTTCTGGTGATTCCGGACAAGTGATGGGCAACGCCATTAATGCTCAGCTTACCTACTGTATTGGTGCCATTAAAATTGGATGTCTACTCGCTGACGGCATTACTTATTCTGGTCGCGTGGATCTCATTAACGGCGGATTTCCCAACACGCTCTTAGAGAAGGGCGATAAATTTCAAATTACTCTTAATGACGTCATGGCCCCTTTGCAAAAGCGATCCAAGTTTTCTGATAAAAAAACTAACGGCCATGTGCTTATCGTTGGTGGTTCCTCAGGTTTAACCGGTGCCTTAGTGATGGCGACCCACGCGGCGATGAAGGTGGGCGCCGGATTAGTGACTGCAGGGACTTGGGCAGAGAGTTATACTGAACTCATGTCACGTATCAGACCTGAAGCGATGACTTTTTCCTTTTCTAGTAATGAACAATCTTGGGATAAATTTAAAAATATTCTTCCAAAATTTGATGCGGTCGTCGTTGGCCCAGGCCTCGGTTTGGATGAAAAGGCGAGATCTGTCGTCACTTTTTTATTACAATTTTTTCATGGGCCACTCATTATTGATGCTGATGGCCTTCGAGTTTTAGACATCCCATCGGACGCAGAAATGATTCGCAACCGCAAAGGGCCAACACTCTTAACTCCTCACATGGGAGAGTTTGCTGGCCTAACAAAAAAAACGAAATCAGATATATCGCTCACCACCATGTCCTCACTTCAAGAATTGGTACACAAACTTTCTTGCACGGTCGTCTTAAAAGGCCCTTGTACTTTTATTGCTGGCCCCACCGGAAAAACTTTTTTTCATCACTTTCCCAATGATGGAATGGCCAAGGGAGGATCGGGTGATGTGCTCGCAGGAATTTTGGGCGGTCTCCTTGCGCAGCAATATTCTTCGCAACGACAGGGAAGCGATTTTCAAAATGAAGAATGGGCCCAATCCATATTGCTTGCCATCTATTTACATTCCCGAGCAGGTCTTCATGCGGCCCAAAAGGAAGGAACGAGGAGCATGACTGCGATGAGTATTCTTGACGGCCTTCCGGAAACCTTTAAAGAATTTGAATCGGGAAAATTGATTACCGCCTCTAATTCACCTTAAGAAGAGAAATTCATGGAAAAAATTTTAAAAGAATGGAAAAAAGTTTTAGAAACAGATTTAGTCTACATCTGCTCTGAAGTGGAGTCCGAAATTGAGCGGCCCGCCGTTATTTTTCTCGAAGGAAAAATGGGAGCGGGCAAAACCACCTTTGCCCAATATTTTTCCGGCAATCGCACCATGAGCCCGACCTATTCCATCTTAAATGAAGTGGGCGCTATGCTTCACGGAGATTTCTATCGCCTTGAAGATTCTCAAGAAATTATTCATCTCGATCTTTCTACTCAACTAGAGGGAAAAGAAATTTTTCTTGCCGAATGGGGGTGGAAATATTTGCCCATCCTTATCCAATATATTCCTGATAACTTTCATTATTATCGATTATTAATTAACGATGAAATTGATGGATCTACGTCTCCTAACTTACGAAATTTTAAGCTCTATTTTGTAAACCCACTTGTCTGAGCATTCACCTAAGTTTTGTTTCATTTTCTATTCGTTAGTGAAAATTACAGTCAACTATTTCCAACCCTTGACGTGAGAATTTGAATCAAGTCATACTATCATAAGGGATGTTTTTAGTAGGACAAGGAAAAGTCCTATTGAAAAGTGTACCGATAGCATGGATCAGCTATGTTGGTCTTTGTACGAGGCAAAAACCAAAATTTTTATGGAGGAAACACGACATGAGACTTACTTCGAAAGGCCGCTACGCGGTACGAGCAATGTTGGATTTAACGATCCACACTCAAGGCAATCCGGTGCGTTTGCAAGAAATTTCCAAGCGCCAATCCATCAGCCTTCACTATCTTGAGCAATTGTTTAGAAAATTGCGCACAGGAAATGTAGTGAAGTCGGTGAGAGGCCCAGGCGGTGGTTATGTTCTCGCAAGAAGCCGCGATGAAATTTCTGTGAAAGACATCTTGGGAAGTGTTGGGGAAAACATTAATCCTGCGCGAGACATCTTGGGAATTCCAAGTTCAGGCGTGGACATGAAAGATTCCAATGGCGAAGACATTATTGTCGACACTCAAGAATTTAACATTACTAAAAATTATTTTGAAAACTTAGGTGTGATCATGCAAGAGTACTTAATTAGTACGACACTGGGTGATTTGTGCCGAAGATCCTCTATTACTGCCACAGCTGAAAACAATAGCAATAACGCGGGGGCGAATGGTGGAAATAATGGAACAACGACGAATACCAACAATGGCGCTTATGTTAATAAGCTCTTTGGATCGATGGATCAATAAGCAGATCAATAAACGGATCAATAAACGGATCAGTAACTGGACCTTTAGTTTTCTCCAGAATAAGATGGCGTCGTGATTTATTGTGATTATAATTCTACGGCGCCCATCTCTCCTATACTAATCGATGCTTTTGCATCGCTAAAAAGTCGACCCTTTTATAATCCTTCCTCTCCTCATAAAGGGGGGAAGGAGTCGCTCAAACGCATTCATCAGACAGAACATTTTTTATTAAATTCCTTCTCTCTAAAATCTGCCGATTTTAAAATTCTCTTTCACAGTGGTGCCACTGAAGGAATTTACACTTTTATTTTGGGCCGCCTCAAACAGCTTAAGAAAAATCATCGCTCAACGATCTTCTTTTATTCTCCCGTCGATCACAGCTCTGTTCTTGGCGTGGCCCAAGAATTTGAGGAAGGAGGCGGTGCCACGAAAAAAATTCCGCTACATGAATACAATGCGCTCATTGATTGGAAAAAATTGGAAGCGCTGTTCGAGCAAACTGTCGCCTCAAAAGTTGATGAAATTTTATTAAATATAACTTGGGCCAATGGTGAGACAGGCATGGTGGAGCAACTATCTTCGCTTGCTTTACTCAAACAAAAATTTCCCAAACTAAAAATTCATTTAGATGCCACCCAAATGGTTGGCAAGCATCCGCAAGCGTTTCAAATTCCTGAAGGAGTGGATGTGGCCTCTTTTTCCGGACACAAATTTGGCTCGCTTCACGGAGTAGGTTGGAGTTTCTATCACAAAGATTTTTTATTTCGGCCCTTGTTTCGCGGAGGAAATCAGCAACGCGGCCTTCGCTCAGGAACAATGAGTGGAGAATTAATTTGGTCACTAGAATTAGCGCTAAAAAATTCCTTAGATAATTTACCTAACTTAGAAAAATCTTACCTGGCCCTCAATTATTTACAGGGCGAAATGAAAAAAAAACTAGGTGAGTTTGGAGAAATGATTTTACCGTACGAAGCGAAATTAAATAACCATTCCAAGATTTGCAACACCCTTTATTTTCTTTTTTACCCTCTTCCTTCGGATCAATTTTTACCTATTTTAGATTTAAATGGACTCGCTGCTAGCTCAGGCCCTGCATGCAAAAGTGGGAGCATCAATCCCAGTGAGTTATTAAAATACCTCGGCAAAGAAAAGTGGGCGAGGCATGGGATTAGATTTTCATTTTCTCCTAGTGACTTGGAAATCGACTCACCCCTCGTTAAAAATATTATCTCCCAATTTGGCCACGCGCTTAAATCTGCAACTTAAAATAAAAGTTTCCGCAACAATTGGGAGCGAATCATTCACCGAGGTCTTTACTTTTTTCATATCTCTTTAGTAATTTTTAAAATTTCTTGCGAAAAATTTATATTAATGACATACCCCGCTCTTAAGATGAATTTTAAAGAAGGGGATTTCTCATGCGACGTGGGCGTAATCAATTATCTACTTTAGCTCTGTGTTTTATTCTATCGACGCTCACGGATGTACTGGGAAAAAGGATCAGCTAGTTACTGTGGCCAATCAAGATGCTCAGAATAATCCAAATCCAATTGAACCAGTTGTTTCCGATTCGGTTGAGTCTTCAAAAGAAGTTGCTAAAGAAGTAGCGAAAGAAGCTCCAAACTATAAGGAAATAAAGAACAAGATTTATTCTTATCGCCAAAGTACTATTTTGCCCTCCATCACTCTAAAAAAACTTGCGGCCAGCGCTAAACGAATTCTTATTTTTGTTGATGTTTCTGGGACCATGAATTTGTATCAATATAAAGGAAAATATTCTCAAATGCTGATCCATGAGCAATTAGTGGAATTTTATAAATATCTTCATCCGAAAACAAAATTGGATTTTCTCTATGTAGGGGAGAGTGACAATGTTCGCTATCGCGACGGTCATCCTGAAAATTACTCTCAAGTATTTCATAATCGATCCCCTTGGTCCCCGAAAACGGCATCGGATTTATCCCAAATAGTGATCAAGGATTTAAGACAATCAAAAGAATCAGGCTGGAATTTACTACATTATCTGAGATCCTTTCCAAAGGCCTATGATGGGAATGGTCTTGAACTTAATGCAGAGGTGGCGCACAATACCTTGCGAGAAATTCCTGCCTTCCACGGTAATTATGATTTCGCCATTGTTCTAGGAGATGGAAATTATACGACTTATGATCCTAGTGAAGATGACACGGCTTATCTAGCGCAGGAACAAGCTTGGATAAATAACATTAGCTACCCCATTTATTTTAAAAGATTTGGTACGAATGCCAATTACAATGATTTTTTTAATCAAGTTCCTAGAGAAAATAAGGACATTGTTCTTCCCTTTCGATTTAGTTTGGATTCCTATACAAAAATTAAAGATTTAGAAACCCAACTTGAGAATAAAAATTGAAACGAATTTATTGAGATGCTATGATGGGAAAAATTTGAAGTTTGGGATTGAATTATGAATATTCTTAAAGATGCGTTACTTAAGGCCGGTTTAAAGCCTACCCAGCAGGCCAAAGCTCCCAAAGATGAAAATCATCGCGAGCACATCCCTAAGAAAAAATTAACGGAAACGGTTGTTCATCAAGAGCAAAGAAATTTTTGTGAAGAATGCAGTCAAGTTCGTCCAGATGTTGAATTCTATGCTCATAAAAATCCCACTTCCGAGGCAGAATGGATATGCCTTAGGTGTGCGGATCAGTTGCAAATCCTAGATGTTTGTCGTCGTACCGCTCAAAGTGACGTCTCCATCAAGCGGATGTTTCGGCGCGGTTACGGCGCGACCGTAAGAGACATTCCTATTACCCCACGTTCAAAAAATGCTGGCCCAGTGGATGGGAATAGATAGTTTTTCAATGCGAAGTACTTTTGCACGTCTTATCGGTTCTGTCTCGCTCCCCCGGAATAGATAATCAAGATTCTATCGACTTCTCATTTTAACGGGGCATTTCTCTACTCAAGGGATCTCATTTTTTTATCATTCGGCAAAAGTGTCATTTTTCATTTTAAGGCATCGGCTTTTTAATGATTCATATTTGAAACAAGTCCTATCAAAATTGACATATTTTAGCATTTATAAATAACCAATATTCTTACTAGTTGTATTGAATTTAGTAACTTGTTAAAAATTCTAGTTCAAATAATTCAACAAGTGGAGTTTAGCATGAAAATAAAAAACATTTTTATCTTTTTTTCTTTCGTTTCTATTTTTGTATTTTCTTTAGATTTATTTGCAATTGATTTGAAACCTAATTTTATATGGCCAACTCCCCACGGGACGCCCCTAGACTCTCATGAAGCCTATCAATCAAAAGCAGCAGATTATTTATCACCTATTCAATTAGGATACGGAGAACTAAGTAATACCAGAAACGAATTTTTTGATGTTATTCAAAATAATGCAGTAAGATCGCTTTTTTTTAGTAGATTTCAATCTTATTTTCAATTTGGTGTTTATGATCAATAAGGAAAATGTTTTATATTGGCCAGTCATCATATTTGGAGCAATTCGAGATTAATAAAGTCCCAAGACATTTCCGCTCCAGATTTTCCCCAAAGTTTAAAAGTTCCACCAATTAACTTAAGCTCCAGCAATTGGGAATTCTTAGGCCCTATCCCCAAACTTACTGAAGCTATTGCTCTTCCAGGAAATTGTTCCTCTCAAAAATCTAATATTGACTCAATTTATAGTGAATTAAAATCAGGTTTCATGAAGGCCTACGATGACAATTTTGTTCTAGTTTACAATACATATTTAAAAAAATTTCAAGGTGGTGACATTCACAAACGTAATAATCTTAATAAATTTGAAATTAAACATAATGCTTATTTTGAGAGGAACTACTAATGAAATTTAAAAGTATTTTACCATTATTAGTATTTCTAAATATTTCTTCCGCGCTAACACAAGTATTTAATCTAGAAGTTAGAGTTAATCAAAGTGGGTATGGTTATGACTTCAACCCCATGGCCCCTGCAGAGCAAGCACAACGTAGGCAGCGCTTGGAGCAAGCCAGAGAAGCTGAAAGAAGACGTATTCAAGAAGAACAAGAAAGAAAAATGCTTGAACAAATGCAATACCTACAGGCATTAGCAGCTCAACAAGGTCAAGCTATAGCGGAAACAGAACGAATTAAATTAGAAAATCAACAACGAATTGCTGATGCTCAAAGACAACAAAATCTAGCAGATAAATTTTATAAATTTCAATCCGCAGATTCTAACAATCCAAGATCCATAAAAAATTGGTCTAACTTGCGCAATACAAGAGAGATGCAAATCGCCACCCAAGATTGGCTAAATCACCAACCGGCCAATCTTGAGTACAAAAATTTACGTCAAAAGATGATTAATTTATCTGATTTTCTCGTGGAAGTAGCTGATCAGCACTATTTAAATTCCGATCAAGCAGACGGTGATTCTGTTTTAGAGCATGCTCGTGAAATTTTAGATACTGTCGTAGATTTTCTTCCTGGTGCCTCATTAGTAAAAGATGCCATCAGCATATTGCAAGGAAAAAATCCAATAACAGGTGAACAAGTATCTAATCTAGAAAAAGCATTTCTCGCAGGAGGATTATTTGCTCCTGCAGTAGCATCGGGCGCGGTCAAATCCATTCAAAGAGCAGGTGGATTGCTCAAAAAAGTGATGGCCTCATCTCCGCTTCGCGCAAAAATTGCGAAAGAATTCGTAAAAGTAATTGAAGAAGGCGATAAATTTGCCAAAAGAATTTTAAAAGAAAAGCATCCTAATTTAGGTGGTGCATCCCAAGAGGCATCAGATGCAGTGGAGGCCATAAGGCGTGGAGGAGCCACATTTCGGAGCGCAGAAAATCTTGCTGGCAGAGCGAAAGATATAAAATATTATGATCCTCTAGAGCGCGGGCAACTGAGTGATCTTGATATTCCCAATACTGAAAGAACTGTGGCAGACACTTTTCGTAGTGGTAGTTACACAGGATATGTAAACTCAGAACCTTTGGAATTGTACCGGGTTTCTAGCAGTGAGAAAGATTTTGAAGGTGCTTACTGGTCTTTTACAAAACCAGAAGGCCCAGGGCAAGCGATGGTGGACTCGGCCCTCGATCCATCTTTTAATAATAATGCGACGAACTGGGTGAAAATAATTGTTCCCCCGGGCAATAAGATCTATGAAGGAATAGCAGCGCCTATTTATAAAGAGGGACAACTAATTAGTAATTTACTTGGAGGTGGAAGTCAGGTTTATTTAAATAGAAAAGAAATTAAAATACTAGAGTCATGGATTCCTAAAGTAGGTGGATATGGAAAATTCTAAATCAAAAGAACGGCAAGTAATTTCTTGTGAGCAATTTTTTAATGATTACGTTAATTTATCTTGGGAAGATTTTGGGGAGAAGTATTATTCTAAACAAACATATTGGACACTAAGAAAACCTCAATTATTAGATCTGTATGATTATGTTAAATATTCAGGAAGATTAATCGAGGCAGTGGATAATCGAGGTGGGAAAAAACTTGACGAAACTCGAAGAGTTTTTTTAGTTCAAAATACGCCAACTGAATATGAACTCTATAGCCTTTTTCGGGATACAACTAGAAATCATGTAAAATTTGATACACTTGAAGACGCTGTATTAGAAAAATTTGGAAGAGATATTAATGGACTTGGATCAAGCAGAAAATAGGTAGCTGAGAAATTGCATTCTTGAAACATTGATTCCAAAAGGGTGCTTATGGAAAATTCTAAATCAAAAAAACGACAAGTTATATCTTGTGAACAATTTTTCAATGATTATGTAAATTTATCTTGGGAAGATTTTGGAGACAAATATTATTCTAATCAAACCTTCTGGATTTTACATAGGCCACATTTATTAGATTTATATGATTATGTAAAAAATTCTGGAAGATTAATGGAAGCTGTAGATAATCGAGGTGGAAAAAAACTTGATGAAACAAGAAAAGTTTTCTTGATTCAAAATTCGCCAACTGAGTTTGAACTATATAGTCTTTTTAGAGATACAACTGAGAGTCATGTAAAATTTAATTCACTTGAGGAAGCTGTATTGGAAAAATTTGGAAGAGATATTAATGGACTTGATTCAAGTAGAAAATAAAATTTCATTAAGTGAAAAGATAAATACAAATAATAAATTCTTATCCATTCAACATAACCTTAATGAAATTTTTTTCTAAAGAATCTAAGTTAGTGCAATCTTGCGATCTCATTCTTTGATAAAAATTAATTTCCCTCTGGAAATTCGACAGAAATACCTAAATTTTCAAGTTCCTTGAAAGTATAAAAATCACCTGACTCAGGTGAAGGAAAATGATTTTGCTCTTCGCTCCAGAGAGCGTAGGAAACTTTCTCATAAACGCTTTCTTCGGTGGCCATTGATTTCTTACCACCCAAATTTTTCTTCAATGTTTTCCTAACTTCCGCTAGATTCTCTTCAAACTCACTGGGTGATGCTTTGGGAAAATTTCCAACTTGATAATCTGAAACATAAATCGCATTTTGATCCATAAAATCAGCTAACTCATGATAGGGAATACACCTTACTTCAGGCATTTTACAAACTGTTTTTGCAAAATTTTGCATCGCCCGCCAATAGGCCCCAGCGCCCCACTTCGAGAAGTGGTGACCGAGATGAAGAGGTGCTCGATTCCCCAAATAATTATTTTTAAAATAATTCATATAGGTTTTAAATACATCCTCTTCCATTTGCGCTGAACTTAGCCCCAAATTTTTATGAGCGACGTGATGATTATAGTCCATTGATAGGGTTCGTTTTTTACTATTGGCGAGCACAAGACCAACAAGAGGGAAATTCCAAAAATTTTCATCCGTATTTTTTTTAGGCCAATAATTTATTTCAGACGTACGACTAGTGTCATATCTAAATTTACCTTGATCAAAATTATTTAAAACTTTCCATAAGTTTGCATTCGTTCCAAGTAGTGGCGCCCTAAAACCCACAGAATTTTGGATGATTTCATTTTCGATACGATCGGAAATGAGCGCAGAGTATTTTTTAGATGATTCTATTAAGATAGATTCAAACTGAGTAAATTCAGAATTCCATTGATCATAAGTCCACTTGGAGCCATCAAAATGTCCATTAGCATGGGATCCAATTTCATTTCCTGCAGCTTGTGCTTCTAATAAATATTGCAACCTGGGTTCAATCTCCTCCTCACTTTCTGAATAGCCAATACCTGACGCACCATTACTTCGGCCTGGAGCAAGGTAAAATTGATTTCTATTTTTTGCAGTGAAAAAATAAACTCCGCTGATGAAATAGGTAAATTTGAAATTTTCCTTTTTTGTTAAATTGATCGATTCTTCCCAAAAATCCAGATCTTTGGAGCCGTCAAAGGCGAGCATGATAAATTGAGGTGGCCTAGGGATTTCAGCATGAACGTTAGGAACGTTAATTGAGAAAAGGAGAGCAAGCATGAACGAAATAATCAATGGCATAAAAAAATCCTATTGTTAAAACCTAGGGATTGTTACCACGACGATGACCGTTCATCAAAATAAAGAAGCGATGAGATTGGTGTCAGAAATGCGCCGAGGGAACATTCTGACATTAGTCCAAGTATTGACGGGGGCTTTTTGGACTCATTTTGATACCAATTTTTCCAGGGACGGACTCCCAATATTCTTCACTTCCTCTCGAGAATTAATCTAACGTATTGGTTTTAGATACCAGAGTGTTTTGGCACGGTACTTGCTCTATACATAATTGAGAAGGTTGGGAGAATCAAAAAATCAATAATCCCATCATAAACTTGGCCCGAATGGGCCGGTATCAACACTACCTCAGTTACCCATCTAAAATTCCCATTTTTTGTTTCCCCAACCTCTCAATCTTCCTTCATAATCAAATTCACGCATAATAATTATTAAAATATTTCAGGAGTCTTTGATGGATACGATGTCCTCGACCACTAAGTGGAATGGCGATATGTCATTTACCAATGAAACGAGAGGTATTGCGTCTTCCATGGATGCGATGCCGGATTTTGGAGGAAAAAATTTAGGCACTACACCCAAAGAATTAGTTTTAAACGGCATGATGGGATGCACGGCCATGGACGTGATCTCGATGCTAAAAAAAATGCGCCAGGAAATGAAAAGTTTTACGATGAAAATCGAGGTAAGCAAAAATCAAGATCACCCAGTTCACTTTAAAAGCGCAACTTTATTTTTTTATCTTGAGGGTGAAGGGAATAAACTAGAGGCCGATAAGGTGAAAAAGGCCGTCACATCATCGCTGACTAAATATTGCGGGGTAAATTATATGATTTCTAAAACCTGCAAAATCAATTTCGAGGTCTATTTAAATCAAGCATTAATTGAGAAGGGAATTGCAGAATTTATCGACCCTAAAAACTAGTAAAATTACTCTTCCATTAATTCGTCGTCCAAATCATCATCCAAGGCGAGCTCTGCCGCCGCATGAGGAGAAAGTTTCACTCCTGAAATGGTTTCAGGGTTGTCATTAATAAACGGAAATCTTGCGACGACTAGTCCCTCAATTTTTTGCTGGTAAGCTATGGTACAGGTCATAGGACAGACATCTTGGAGCGATTTAGAGTAGAAGTGCTCCCCCCAATGATCGATGGCCACTTTTACCGTCGCTTCATCTTCTTCGTGATCGATGGGGTATTGGTAAGGGCCAGCAGAAGTATTTTTCACAATCAGCGCGCCCTTCAATTTTTCTGGCGGAATATCTTTGGTCATCGCCCAACTGGGAACTTGAAAAAAATCTAACATCAGCGTAGAGCCCTCAAAATTCAACTTTCTAGGGAGTAAAAGCCGATCTAGGAACTTTCTTGTACTAATATCTTTCGATTTGCGAGTGAGCTTGTCGGCAAGAAAACTATCTTCCAAGCGGATTAAGTAAAAACCGCGTTGTTTTGTCGCGCGGTAAAGCATGGATTGAAACGCAATACTGAAGAGAGTAAAGAGCTTTTGCTGATTTAAGTGAACGTGAGGCGCGTCTAGTTCAATTAGCTGTTTTACACCGAGATACAATTGTTCTTTGGTCAAATCACTCATGGAGTCCACTCATAAAAGAATTTTAAGGTAAAATAATCACAGAATTGTCACAGATTTTACCTCAAAGTAGCGCCATGTGACTAGAGCTTGACTTGGACTATGTAATAAAATCAAAAGGGTTGTGTTTTTTTGGACATAAGATTTAAATAGTAATTTTAATTACAATAGTTTTCTATTAAGATTCCTAAAATATTTACTTTATTACTTATAAATCGTTACACACTCAAGATTTGGAGATGACATGAAGACTTTGTCTAAAATTCGCAACATTGGTATTTCGGCCCACATCGATTCTGGAAAGACCACACTTTCAGAACGAATTCTCTTTTATTGTAAAAAAATTCATAAAATTGAAGAAGTACGTGGCGGCGGTGACGGCGCGACGATGGATCACATGGAACTTGAAAAAGAAAAAGGGATCACGATTACTTCTGCTGCGACGTCAGTAGATTGGTATGGTCTCAACCGAGCGGGCCTTCCGTTTGCAGAAGGTGACCAAAAAGAAATTAACATCAATTTAATTGATACTCCGGGACACGTGGATTTTACAGTAGAAGTAGAGCGTTCACTTCGCGTTCTTGATGGAGCGATCTTGGTTCTTTGTTCCGTTGCCGGTGTTCAGTCACAATCCATTACGGTGGATAGACAAATGCGCCGATATAAAGTTCCGCGTTTGGCCTTCTTTAATAAGATGGACCGGATGGGAGCTAACGTATTTAACGGTATTAAAGCTCTGAAAGAAAAATTGAATCATAATCCTGTTCTTATGCAACTTCCTATTGGGGCAGAAGAACATTTTAACGGTGTGATTGATTTGATTTATATGAAGGCCTATTTTTTCGATGGCGATAATGGGGAAACGGTTCGTGAAGAGGCCATTCCAGCAGATATGCAAGATATGGCGAAAGAATATCGCGATAAAATGCTAGATCAAATTTCAGAATTCAACGACAAAATGATGGAAGATTTATTGGAAGGTAAAGACATTCCTATCGAAGTCATTCATGAAACGGTTAAGAAGGGTGCTCAGTCATTAAAAATGACACCTGTGTATTTAGGATCAGCGTTTAAAAATAAAGGTGTTCAGCTACTTCTTAATGCTGTTGCTCGCTACTTACCAAGCCCTATTTCTTGTCAGCCGCCTAGAGCGATTGATAGCAATACTAATCAACCAGTACCTTTGGTGCCAACTCCAGAAAAACCATTTGTGGGAATGGCCTTTAAGATTACGGAAGAACAATTTGGTCAATTGACGTACACGCGGATTTATCAAGGGACTTTGAAAAAAGGTGAGACGATTTATAACACGAGAACAGGAAAAAAAGTTCGCGTGGGCCGTCTTGTGCGCATGCACTCCAATGATCGAGAAAATATTGATGAAGCAGGCCCAGGAGATATCGTAGCGATGATCGGGGTGGATTGCGCATCCGGGGATACGTTTGTTGGCGATGATTCTGTAACTCACTTGTCACTAGAGTCAATGCACGTTCCAGTTTCCGTAATTGAGTTATCAGTTAAAGCAAAAGATAAAGATAACCAAGCGAAGATGGCCAAAGGTCTTCAGCGCTTTATGAAAGAAGATCCTACGTTCCATGTTTTTACTGACGAAGAATCAGGGGAAACAAGAATTGCAGGAATGGGAGAATTACACTTAGAGATTTACGTTGAACGATTGAAGCGTGAATACAAAGCGGAAGTAGATGTGGGAGCTCCTCAAGTAAACTACCGCGAAACGATTCGTCAGCAATCTAAGTTTGATTATACTCATAAAAAGCAAACGGGTGGTGCTGGACAATTTGGTCAAGTTGTAGGGGAAATTCGCCCACTTACAGACGAAAATAAGGAAAAAGAAGATCAAGTGTTTCGTTTCAAAAACGAAATCAAGGGTGGATCCATTCCAAGTGAATTTATTGGTTCATGTGAGAAAGGCTTTAAAGACGTTATGGATAAAGGCCCACTTGCGGCCTTCCCACTCATCAACGTAGATGTTTTTTTGCAAGACGGAAAATATCACGATGTGGATTCATCGGATTTGGCGTTTAGAATTGCGGCCCGTATGGGGATGAGACAAGCGGTGAAAAATGCAAGCCCTGTCTTGTTAGAGCCGATCATGAAAGTAGAAGTGGAATCGCCAAATGATTTCCAAGGTTTTGTGATTGGGGATTTAAGTTCAAGACGAGGAATCATTCAAGGATCAGAGTCTAATGATACTGGTGATGCGATTATTGTCGCGCTCGTGCCACTCTCAGAAATGTTTGGTTATTCGACTGACTTGCGCTCAGGTACAGCAGGTAAAGCGACTTACACCATGGAATTTGCTAGGTACGCTGAGTGTCCTGCCAACGTTCAAGAAAAAGTAATTACTGAGAGAAAAGAAAAGCTAGCTCAACAAGAAGAGTAGCGAGCAGTGTTGCAATAGCATAAATAGCCTCAGTTTGGTGGAAAATATAAGAACTTTATTGATAAAAATGTCTGATTCGGCAAATCCGAGGTATGCAAGGAGCAGAATCGTGACCGACTGAGGCTTGGTTAATACCAAGCCGCAAGGAAGGGAGTGATTCTGGCGACACAGCAGACCGACGGATTTCCCGAATCAGGAAGAGAAGTTGGAATGTTTTTAGAATCATCCCATTTATCGACTTTAATTGCCGTTGCTGATCACGGAAGTTTTTCTAAGGCGGCAGACGTTTTGGGCATTACCCAGTCTGCCGTTTCTCAAAATATAAAAAAATTAGAATCCATCATTGGTGTTCCCTTAATTGCGAAGACCGCCAAAGCTTCACTGCTTACGTCAGAGGGCGAAAAATTAGTTAACGTCGCAAGGTCTTATGGCCACAAGATGAGTGAAGTTCTTGAAGACATCACCAAAGGCCAAGAAGAAAATGATCGTGGAGAAATTTCCCTTGGTACTTTAATGGGCCTGGGAAAATCATGGTTGGCCCCACTGGTGATTGATTTTTTGATGCTCTATCCGAAAATTAAAATAAAAGTTGAGCTGGGCGGCCCAGATGAACTTATTGAGTTATTTGAAAAACAAAAAATAGATATCCTCATTCTTCCAGGACCACAGGTTCCTGCTTATGTGGACGCGACACTACTTCAACAAGAAAAAATCACCTTAGTGATTCCTCAAGATGAAAAATTTAAAATAGACTCGCAAACAAGTTTGAAAGACTTGCTTGAATATCCTTTAATTTTTTTTCAAGATCGAGATCCCCTTTTTTATCAATGGTGTAAGGCCCAATTCGGCGTGACCCCAAGGTTTACTAATCCTCGCATGACGATCAATAGCTTTGGGCACATTTTGAGGGCGATTGGATCGGGAATGGGAATTGCCGTTTTACCGACACACGTTTACGATCATTATGTTCTCTTTAAAGATAAAGTCCGCACGTTAGGTGCGAAGTATGAAGTGGATAATCATGGTATCTATTTTATTACTCAGCAAGGCCAGCATGCTAAGCGCATTCAGTTGTTGCAAAATTTTTTAATGAAAAACCAAATTTAAGGGAGCTCTATGAATTTTAAAATTCCATCACTAAATAGTGGCCGAAAGTTTTCTGATAACATGCACTCGGCCCATGAATTGATGTTGCTGGGAAAATCAGGAAAGAAAGGAAATAAAACTGATAAGCGTTACGCCATTCCCGCATTTAATGTGACTACCTATCAAGGGATTGATGCGGTGATGGAAGCGGCCGAGAGCTTAGGGTCTTCGGCGTTACTCGCGTTTTCCAATTCAGCGCTCAAGCATTTTGGACGTGGCGATGCGATTCGCGGATTAGAATTTGTCTCTCAATATGTGTCATTGGCGGCCAAGTATTCTAGCGTGAAAGTGGCAACGCACTTAGATCACGGCGATTACTTAAGCGATAGTGGTCGCAAGGTAGTACAAGCGGCGGTGCGAACGCTAACGAGTGTGATGGCCGATAACTCTACTGATCATAAGACTGAGTCATCGACCGAACTTGGTGTCAATATTGAAGCGACCAGGGAAGTGGTGATGATGGCGCACCCACAGGGAGTGAGTGTGGAAGGGGAGTTGGGAGTACTCGCCGGAGTGGAAGATGAGGATACCCACTCGGAAACAAGTACCTACACAGATCCAGAGGAACTTAAGCGTTTCTTAATTGAAACGGGCGTGTTGATGCTTGCGCCTACTATTGGAACCATGCACGGCCCCAATAAAGGGAAGCCAGGGCAAAAAGTTAAACTCAATATTGAACTTGCCCATCAGTGTTTAAAAATTGCTGATACCATCAATAAAGAAATTGTGTTTGTGGCCCACGGCGCCTCCACGCTCTATCCTGCTGTGATTAATTTTGCGGTGGAAAATTTGAAGCTCATGGGAGTTTGTAGCGAGCAAGCGAAGACGTGGCAAAACTTTGTAGGAACAGATTGGGATCAAATTGAAGGATTACTGCAGGCCGGTTTTTGTAAAATCAATACCGATACCGAAAATCGCCAAACCTATGTTGCCTCTTTAATTGGAGCGTTAAAAGAAAATGCGGCGAAGATTGATATTCGTCACTACGATAAAGTGACAACTAAGGCGCTAGTGCAAAGCTATCAGCAAAAATTAATCATGTCAGGGAACGTGGGTGTATGGCACGAACCGAAGATTGATGTGGGGAATTTTAAGTTTAGTTTGTAGCCATTTAAGGTTCCAATACATTTCTTAAGTTTGTCCCACAAATATTTTTGATATAAATCTTGGGTGCGAACTCGTTAATTTGAATTAATTGTTTTTTAATCGTTTCAAAATCCTCATTATTAAATTTTTGCATTTCATCTATACCTGACTGTGTGAGTAAATGATGAGGGACCCAAGCGGAAAAGAGTCTAGACTGTATGGCATGTTTTCCTAAAAGTGATCTTTGAGCAGATTCTAGTAACAATTCGATATTTTTATATTCAAGCTCACTTATGACAAATGAATTTGTATGTTGAGTTTTTTCGAAGAAAAGAAGAATTGAAATTAATTTTAAGGTGGATTCCTTGTTACTTATTTTCATTACAACTTCATTGGAGATTGGATCTATATCGGCCAATTGGTAGTACTTTAATAAATCAATATAGACACTTCTTAAAACAAAAAAGTAATTTTGCATCATATTCCACGCTTCGTGGCGTGGAAGTGTTTGGAGAAATTTCGAATTTTTCCACCATCCATTATTGTCAGCATTTAGGACTGGTTCTAAATGTTCTAGGGAGAAAAATAAATGGTCCCAACCAAAATTTTGCTTTAATAGGGCCGCCGCAGTTTCAAGATCAATATAATAACTATCATCAGCTGAATAAAATAAACTTTGTTTTAATCCTGTAAATTGATAGAAGGGCCTAAAACCATTGAGCCCAAGTTCAAATTCTTCAAGCACGGTCAAATATCTATCTTTTGGAATGCCCCATTCTAAAGCAAATCTCAGCGCTGATTGATAGGTACCTCGTTCATTCTTAATATAGTCAGGTAATAGGATACTGTTTACGAGAAATTCTTTTAAATTTCTCCCCATACTTTGGGGGTCGAAGATGCATGTGTATGAACAGTTACCAATGGAAATTTTACCCTTCGGTTCGTTATTACTTTTAAATCCAATCATCTTAAAAAATATTGATTGTTCGGGGTTGGGATTTCTCAGACCACTATTTTGATTGGCCGGCTCTTGATCCGCATAATCATAACCTAGGGCCATGATATTTTTTGTAATTGAATTATTTTCATCGGGTGCAATTTTAAATCCATATGAGGATGAAAGAAGATCATAAAAAAAACGAAACATTTTTGAAGTGTCTCTATAGGCAATAAAACTTTTTCCATTATTGAAAATTTGATCAAATTTATCTTTGAAGAAAGGTGGTATTTGTGGGCCTAGAATGCGGTTTACTTCTCGAACAAACATTTCATTTTGTAAGAAACTTTCTATATGCAGGAGTTTTATAAAGCGATACGTTTGATTGGTCATTAATTTATTGTTTTTAATATGTTCGCGTAGTTTTAACAAATAATAATGAAATGCATTGTAAAGAGATGCTGCACTTTCTTCGTCTTTTATGGGATTAGAAAAATATAAATTTTGTTTTATCCAATCCCAATCCTTTAGGAAAGATTCTCCTGTTAGTTGCAGTCGGTCAGGAAGATTATCCTGCCTAGAAAACATTAAACTCGAGTCGTAAGGAATACTATTTGTTTGATCTGTTGGTGAAAATTGGTCAATTAAATTATTTAAATTTTCGATTATTTCATTATAAAGAGCTTCGGCGTCTTTATCACCTACAAGTGAGATGGGAAATTCGATGTAAGATAGTGAGCGATCTATTAATAAGTAGTTTTGATTATTCCAAATAAATGGTTTAGATAAAGTTTTGTCTGCAGAATTATAAAATAGCTTCGCAGTGGGATAATTTTTGATAGTAGATAAAGTGGGATCTACGGCCGCGAAAACAGAATTAAAATAAAAAATAGCTATGAGAAAATAAAATCGATATCTGGCCATGGGTAACTTCCCCTCAATTATTTTAGACCTACTTTCTAGTCTAAAGACTTTTGTAAAAATTTACACGTTTAGTCATAATCTTCCTTTCTCTTGGAAATATTTTGGCCTTAAGACCGATTTAGTTCCATTTAGTTTACTGATGCCTATTAAAATGGTCGGTTATAGTAACCTTAAAGTCAGGTAATACGCTGAAAATTCACGATTAACAAAATTTATCCCATGAAGAATCCATAATGTTACCTAAGACCCTTACTGGGCTTAAATTTTTGGTCATCTAGGAGTCGCGGTCATGGATCAAAATTCAGTCGCTCAACATAACCTTATTTCCTTTAGGCCTCAAAATTTATTTGAATCAATATTGAAATTTTATGGCTACCTAGGATCTGATCTTTATTCTCTTAAAGATGCCCTTCAAAAAAAAGAAATCTCTGTCGATGGAAAACACATAAAAAAAATTATTTCCATGGGTAGCGATCTTCATTTTATTATCTTTAAAAAAGATGACCAAGTGGAGCGAGGCCTCTTTGTTAAGAAGTTGCCGCTAGATTTTAATCCCTTAGTCCTAAGAGCTAAGTATCCTTTACTTTCATTTTACAAGCATTTAATGAAATCGTTTCATTGGTTTATGGCGCCCCTGGCCATGTTGTCAGTGGTAGTGTTTTTTACGTTTTTAATTTTAATGATGAAAGGCAACAGTGAATCCATACTGTTGTCGGATTTAATTCACAAATCTCTCATTTGTGATCAAGATTGTGTGCGAAAGGTGGTGGACTTTAGTTATATCCAACTCCTCGTGCATGCTACCAATTTGGTTTACATTTTATTTCCCATTTTATTTTCGGTGCTTGCTTATTTTAAATTAAAAAATGTCTACATTCGTCGCGCAGTTATCATGCAAGGAATCTTAATGCTGGGAGTGGGGATTTCGATTGGTTTGAAAAATGACCAAAATTTTGCGGATGCCCAAGAGTATCAAAAATGGAACGAACTTAAAATTGAGATTGGACTTGAAGATCATGAACTCTTGATTGCGCCCTTCTTAAGTAAAAATGAGAAACGCGAAATTGCCTCAGAGGAATCTCACTAGCATTCCCATTAGTATTCCCACTAGCTATCGCCACTAAAAATAGTCACCCTCTAAGTTCACTTAAATCTAAAATCATATCGTTAGCGAGTTTTCTTTTTTTCCTCATTTATCTATATAGCTGATTTGTTGTTGGCGAGCAGTCGACTTGCTGGCCCCCACCCCTCTCTTGATACAATGAGACAAGCTTCATTTAGGACGAAGGATTTTTTAATATACTGATGCAGGTTTGGTTTTCAAGAAGGAGAACGAGGGCAAAGAGCCGAGACGTGCTACAGCACGTCGCAGGCGATGAGATCCGAAGTTCGACGCACTGGAAAATCAAAACCGCATCAGTATAGATGAAGTAATAGTTTGATAGAGTTTGTAGCACGTCCGTTCCAGCAGTACGTTGGTTAAAAAAACTCTCATCTTACGAAGTTTTCTAGATTGCACTAGATGACGAGCCCTAGACAAGGAGTGTCTCCATGGAATTGAGACATGTATTTCACAAGACGGCAATTATTCTTACTACGTTAGGAATGTATGCCTGCCAAAACACGGACTTTTATCAAAAAGTTCAAACGAATGGTTATACCACACCAGGTGATTCAGCAAATGAATTTACGACGGGAGGAACAACTTCCGGTGGTGCACCTACCGGTGGCTCGAGTGGCGGATCAAGTGGTGATGGATCTGGTGGGTCAACACCTGTACCAACGCCGACACCCACTTCAACTGGAGGAACTTTTAATACCACGCAAACGCAAGTTGATAGACATAATCAAGCTGCTCAACAGAAGCTTGATATTCTTTTTGTGGTGGATAACTCAGGTTCGATGCGAGAGGAACAACAGGCCTTAGCATCAAATTTTGCAGCTTTTGCAAATGGTCTATTATCTGTTGATACGGATTTTAATATAGCTGTCACTTCAACTGATCCAAGATCCTCTCCAGATGTGTGTGGAATTAATTATGCTGAGCGGTTTGATTTTACGTCGGCGTATGCACTATCAAATCCAGTGCAGTTTGTTACTAATTTTAAATCGGTTGTAAATATTGGTATCAATGGTTCAGGGCTTGAGTCTCCCGCTAAAGGAGCTTTACGTTTTTTTGAACGCTACCCTAATTGGATGAGAGAAGAAGCTTACTTGGCGATTATTGTTTTATCAGATGAAGATGAAAGTTCGCAAGGTACTGCCGAATTTTACGGAAATGCCATTAAGTCACTAAAGACAAACTCAGGGCTTGTTACTTATGCTCCGATCGTTGATATTAATAGCGTACAAGCGGGACAATATGGTTTAAATGTTGGTGCGGCCAAGCACACTCTTATTTCCAATATGATGTCTTCGCCGAAAATGTTTAATATCTATGATGAATTTAGCTCTGAATTACATAGATTAATGAATTCATTGATTGAGTTGATTAATAGTTTTCCGTTATCTAAAACGCCATCTGATGTAAATACAATTGTGGTCAAAGTAAACGGTATCATTGTGACGTCTGGCTGGTCTTATTCACCATCTTCGAATTCAGTTGAATTTGTGAATAATCCTGTTTCTGGATCAACGATTGAAATTAGTTATGAGTATAACTAGTTTTAAAGAGACAAAGAGACTGTTCTGATCTGGCATCATATTCGGGTGTGAAAGTATCAAGTATTAAAGGATTCAAACTAAGCTAACGATAGGTAGTTTGAATCCTTTTTTTTTACAATTTTATTAATCGAACAATAGAAGTGGGATTAGTATGAAATCAATTTTTGGTTTTTCTTTGCTTAGTGCATTTGCAAGCGTTTCAATTTTGATACTTTTTCCTCTTGGCACCGCCAAGGCGTCAGAGGACTCACTCTACGACTTCTTGTGGTTAGATCCCGATAAGTCAGTATACGTGTTACAAAAGAAACTTTACCAAAAAGCGAAACGATTCTCAGTGGGTGGGTCTGTCATTAATAGTTTTGGTGAAGAATTTGTCACTACTTATGGACTAGACCTCAAGGCAGATTATTTCTTTAATGAAACGTGGGGCGTTGAAATTTTTGGGACACAGTATACGAATTCCACTAATGATAACTACAAAAACGTGGATGCTACTTTTGGTGGTATTCCTTTCGTAAGGAGGGTCACACGAGCGATGGGAGTGATGGCTTTATGGTCTCCCTTCTACGGAAAAGTAAATACCTTTAACCGAATTTTTTACTTTGATTGGCAATTTGGTTTGGGGCTCGCCAACATAAGTACAGAAAGTAATAAAAATAACTCCGGAGTGGGGGCAGTTGAAAGGTACGATTATAATGAAAATTTTGTAGGGCTTGTCTATAAAACAGATTTCAGGTTTCACGTTTCACGAAGCAGTTATGTGAGTATTGGTATTAGAAGTTTAAATTTCCAGGCCGCCGGACCAGATCAAAGATCGCAGAAGCAGTGGAGAGATCATTGGGATTTTTTACTCGGGTATGGATATAAATTTTAAGGATACATCATCAATATGAAGACACAAAATATTTTTAACAAAATTAATCTGGCAAAGAGGTTTGGGGAAATTTTATTTTTCTCTACCTTTTGGTATGGATTTTTAGTTCCGGAAACTATCGGGCAAACAACGGCCGATAGCAATAGCGCCGTAAAAATTTCCAGGCAATATTTAAAAGATGAGAAACCTTTTTTGGCACTAGTTACTATGTTTGATTATTTAAAAAAAAATGAAACACAAATTGAAAAATTGAAACCACTGATCGATAAAATCATCACTAAGACGGGAACGTTGCCCTTGTACCTGTATGAGTTAAGTTTCTTGTCAAAAATAAAATCACCGGCCGTGGCCATTCATGTGTCGCAATATTATTTCAAAATGAAAGACTATGCTAAGGCCTTGGAGTGGACAAATTATGTGACCAATGAAAGTTCTTACTACCCGGAGGCCTTACTTGTGCAAGCTTCCATCTATGATTCACAAAAAGATGCAAGAAGCCTTCCAACGTATGATCAATGCGTATCTACAGCAGACAAATACATTCGCCTCATGGGAAATGAAAAATTGCGCAGATATTTTGTCATCATTAAAGAAGATTGTCTGATTAATAAAGGAAGACATTTATATGAAGAAGGAAAATTTAAAGAAGCTTTGGAGCAATATGACCTCATTGATAAAGTCTCTTACTCGTGGCCTTACGTGCTTATGGATAAAGGATGGAGTCATTACAAATTGCGAAATTACAATCGGTCTTTAGGGGTAATGATGACCTATCAATCGCCTCTGTTAGGATCTTATTTTTTTCCGGAAGGAGAAGTATTGCAAGCGCTTAGTTATTTTCAATTATGTTTATATAAAGATGCCAACGGAGTTATTGATAAGTATTACAAAGTTTATGGACAGAAAGCGAATTCGCTTAAAGATATCTTAAAGAAAAATGCTAACTCAGATACTTACTTTTTTAATTTAGTTTATAAAGATAAAAGTGAAATTGATCAGCATCCCTATTTGTCTAACTTAAGAAACCAACTTAAGAAACAAATCAAGATGAACATTCATTTGTTGTCTTATTTTAAATTGACTGAAGAAATGGATGCGGTAAACAAGACTGGAAAAGGTAATAAAGAAAGAGATGTGCAGGCGCTCAAAATTGTGGCCGGGCAAATGGAAAAAGTCATGTCGACTCACGTGAAAGAGTACATTACGTTTTTTATTAACTCGATCAACTACTATTCTTTTGAGATGTTTAATATAAAGCTAGAAATGATTTCTCGTAAAAAAGATTTGCTTTACGAAAATAAACGCTTCATTGCTTCAAGAGCTAGAGGAAGTTTTAAAAATGTAGAGCGAGATGAAACTGAGTACTTTTATCAATTTAAGGGTGAATTTTGGGCCGATGAAATAGGAGATTACGCCTTTGGTTTGGAGTCAAATTGTAAAACCATTAAGGCAGGAGACAAAATATGAAATTAGAAATGAAGGTGATCGCATTATTTCTCATGTTTTTATCGCCATCAGTCGTAAAGACAAGTGAAGAGAAGATTGTTTATGAATACAAGCAACACGAAGTAGTGGACTTAGGGGAGTTGGAAATTAAAGGGGATGTGCTTGCCCCAAGCGATTTAAGTATTGAAGAGCGGGGACGAAAAATTTTTCAAAGACCACTTTTTGATAAGCCCAATTTTCAGCAAGAAATGCGGTTTACCATTTTGAATTTAAGATAATGACGTGGGTCTCCAAGAAGTAAGGAAAAATGAAAAGATTTGGACAATTTCGTAAGAACTTTTTTTTCCTATTCCTGACTAGTTTTTTTTCGCTAGTACATTCTCATTATGCTTATAGTGCCTCTGAAGTGGACGTTTCAAAAGAGATATCGAAAGAAGAGAGACTTCTTAGTCTCATCGAAAAAGAAATCGTAACTATATCCAACGTAAAAAAAAGAGGCGAACAATTAGATTACAGACTTTTTGAATTACTAAGTGAAAAAACAAAAATTCTAAGAAAAAATGAATACCGACTGTCCATGAAGAACCCCAAGGCCAAAATAGAGAATAAATCCTTGGACTGGTATAATAAGTCGCAGTCTCTAGGCCTTGATTTACTTAAGCGCTATCCTCAAGGACGTTTCAGTAGTGAAATCTACTATTCCTTGGCCGGTAATATGATAGAAATACGCAACCAAATTGAGGCCGATGGAACACAATTAGAACGTTGGCTGCTGGATTCCCTTAAATTTTCAAGAAATGGGGAAGAAAAATATACGGCGCAAGTAAAATTGGCAGAAGTTTACTACACATTAAAGCGGTTTGATGACGCCATTAAGGTTTATGAAGAGGTCATTAAAAATCAACAAGACACTTGGTATCCCAAAAATCTCTACAATTATGCTTGGTGTATTTTTCAGAAAAAAAATTATTCCTTGGCGGTTTCCTTAGGGCTTAAAGCTTTTTATGCAACCAAAAATAAAAAATACCAAGATTTTTCTGATCAAGTAAAAACGGCGATCAATTATTTTTATGTTTTTGATAAGCGCCCTGCTGAGGCGATTAAATTTCATATCAAAGAAACAAAAGGGACGGAAAAGGCCGAAAATTTAATCAAAGTGGTAAAGTTGTCTCAAAAGTATATTTCCTCTCAGGTGGCCCTCGATGCAGAGGCGCAGTCGCGTGAACATTGTACTGCCATTAATGACTACCATTGTCTTATTCCACTCTCAGAATTTAAGTTGGCCGTAAAACGTGAATCCAAAGATTATCAAGGTCATTATAATGCTTTTATTGTGTTCATAAAAGAATTTAAGGCGATAGAGGTCAAGCAAAAAGAATCTTATCAAGAGCTCATTAATTTAGTAATTAACAATGCGGCGGAAGTGGCGAGCTATTTGCAAGGACTTGCCTATAAAAATCATTATATTATTTCACAAGATAAAAATAAGACCTACCAAAGAATTATCAATTACTACAACGGCCTAAAAATTTTAAATCCACCCTTTCGCTATGAGTATGAATTTTTACAAGCAGAAATTAGCTATAAAGAAGAAAAATTTAAAGAGGCCTCTCAATACTACCTAGCATCCCTCGAGCAGATACCTACTATGGATAAGGCGTCTGAAACTCAAAAAACATTTTTACCTAAATTATTTAAATCGATGCTTGCCTACAGTAACGATGAGAGAACCAAGGATGATCCCTTCTTTGAAAAAACTCACATAAGCTATTTGCAGTACTATCCTAAAGAAGATCACTCAGTTGTGATTTATAAAGCTTTATTTAAATTCTATCAGGTGAAAAAAGATGTCACGAAGTCTGAAGAAGTGATGCTCAGTTACATGAAAAATCAACCAAGTAAGACGGCGGATCAAAAAGAAATGTTTAAGGTAGTTCTCAATAATTACATTACGAACAAGAACGCAGATCGCTTAACTTATTGGGTAGGACAAATGCAAAATAAATTTTTGCAAATGGACGAAGAATTTATTAAGCAAAATATAGCGACTCTTGCCCAAATTTTATTTGAGAAAGCTAAAAATTTAGAAGATAAAGGAAATTTTGATTTGGCGATTGAGGAGTACCGAAAAATTATTGACCATCCGCTCTATCCTTCCACCATCAAGAATGATTGTTTTTTTAATATAAGCGTTAACTACATTAAGTTAGAAAAACCACTGGAATCCATTGCTTGGATGGAGAAAGCGCTACCCAAACAATCGAAAGAATCCATGAAACTTAAAATAGATACGATCCTATCTATGATTCAATATTATTTACTATTTCAAGAGTTTCGCGCGGCCAAATGGGCCTATGAATTTATTATGCCCAATCATTGTGACATCTTAAAAGATACGGATCGTCATTTTTATCAGCTTCAGCACATTGGTCTCATGCAACATGATTTAAAATCAGTACAGCAAAATTATCAAGCGATACCAGATAAATGTAAAGTTTCTGTTTCAACACTGACACAACTAAAAAAAGACTTTGTCGATTATTTGTTTCAATACAAACACTTTGATGTCCTGAGATCCTTACTCGATCAGCCGGCCAAAGGTTATGTGGAGCTTTCAGATTATATATTTAATTTATACGAATCAGGTTGGTGGAACATTCCCCTTAATCAGAAAAATTTACAGGACCAATATTTTTCCGAGATGACGAAATTTAGAAATTTACAGTCTGTGAATGGAACTTTAAGTGAGGGAAATAAATTAGTATTTACGCAAATGGAATCATTGCAGAAATTTTATCGTGATGGTTTGAAACTTAATCTTTCCATCCCAGTGCAATTTCCTTTCAATGTGGAAACGTTAACGAAAGGAATACAAGAGAAATTAACCCTGCTCATTTCTTATAAAGATCGTGGACTTGATTTGGCAAAAAGTACCACCAACCCCAATCTTTATACGTCGACGCTCTCCTTGCTCTATTATACTTATACGAGGGCCATTGTTGCCCTTGAAGGCTATCCGATTAGTAATGTTCCTCTCGACTACCGTGAGGATTTGGCCAATAACTTAAAAGAGCTTTCCCAAGGAATGAGATCACAACGAAAAGATTTTTATACTTCTTTTGATAAGATCAATGCAAAAACTCCTGTCATTAATAATTTTATTCGCTTCTTCAACCAAGACGATCAAAGTGCCTCTTGGTTAAATAATGTAGTTTCACAGCCCCTTAAAACTTATATTTTTACGAAGGAGAATTCATGAAGATGAATTCTCTGAAGCTCATTAGTTTTGGATTATTTGTTATCATTTTTGGATGTCAATCTAAGATGACGACGAAAAAGGCGGAGAAATCGGATCGACCGATTGATCCGATGGCCGCCGAGTCTTGGCAATATCAAAGCAAGTCGGCATGGGCGCCCGCTTCAAAATTGGATAGAGGTTACAAACTTTGTAGTGAGAAAAAAACCCTTCAAGCGATTCGCGAGTGGCAACAAAAATTTCAACTACATAAACTAGATAATACCTATTGGTATGCCATAGGTAATTGCTACTCATTGTCAAATCAAGATCAAATGGCGGCCTATGCCTACAAAGTGGGGTTGGGAATTAATCCTAAGCATGCCGGAATCCAGCACAATCTTGCCATATTATATATGAGGCAAAAAGATTATCAAAAAGCGTTTCCACTTATCACCCAGGTGGTGAAAGAAAATCCGCAATCCGTGTTGCCCCAATTTCATTTGGCGCAAGTATATTATTTATTCTCAAATTACATGGAGTCGAAAAATATCTTACTAAAGCTTGAGTCTATTGTTCCAGAACAAATGGATGTAAAAAAGTGGATTGCACAGAGCTCCTATTATTTAAAAGATTTTTCCAACGCAAAAATTTATTTTGAGAAACTTCCTGCTTACGTACAGAAAGATATGGAAGTTTCAAATTTGTATGCTCACTCACTTTATGAAGTGGGGAGTCGTGATAAGGCCTACGAAGTTTTGATGGGTGACAAGAGTAATCCACGAACTGATTTGACAGAATTTAGAGAAAAATTATTACAGAAAATAAAAGAAGATCGACAATTGGCCGGTGAGACAAAAGCTACTAACACCGATTCTAAAAAATCTTCGCCTTAAAAAATCGAATTCACTTTATCTGTTTGGCATTTTTTATATGAAGCATGGGCCGCTACAGAATAGTCGCTCGAAGAGAGGGCGAAATTCTCTTTTTAGCACAAAATTGAGCTATGATGACATCGTGATTGACCCTCAAAAAGTCATCATATTTTCTCCCACCTCTCAGCAAAAAGGACGGTTCCTTTTTGTTGAGAGGCCTTAAAAAAAACTCAATAAATATATAATTCATTTTACTATCCAATACTTTATACCATTTCCGTTTAATGTTCAGGTACTAGGAGGTCGAAGCTGAAGCGACGAGACGTGCTATTGCACGTCGCAGGAGATGAAGCTGATGGCCGACAACGTAGATGAATATTAAACGGAATTGGTATTAATCAATTTTTTTGCAGGATCAGCCTTTTGAATCTTTTTTCGTGCTGTTTTGCCTAGATACCTAGTTACAAATACCACGACTAGGAGTATTACTTTACGATTAATTTAAGTCACGTCATGATAGTTAAATGCAAAAGAAAATCAAAATAGGCGTCGTTGGAATTACAGGTCGAATGGGTATGCTTCTTGGCGATGGGATCAAGAAAAGTAATCGTTATGAATTGTCGGCGGCCATTAGTCGCGAAAACTTTAGTGAGCTCGATCGAGCATTTCAAGAAAGTAACATCATGATTGATTTTTCCTCCCCTCTCATTTTAGAAAATGTATTGCGATCCTCATTAAAGTGTCCAAGGCCACTCGTTATTTGCACAACTGGCTGGCAAGAAACGGGAGAAATTCAAGACTTGCTTTCGCAATTAAAAAAAATGATTCCCGTGATCGTTTGTTCCAACACTTCGATCGGTGCTAATTTACAAATGTATTTAGTTAAAAAAATGGCCAAAATATTGCCTACCACATTTGACGTGGATATTTTAGAGAAGCACCACCGCAATAAAGTAGACATTCCTTCAGGGACGGCGATGCAACTGGCCAAGGAAGTTCAAGCAGCTCTCGGCCCAGAGGTAATGATTGGCCATCCGCCCATGACTCATGGGCCAAGGCCTGCGGGGAGAATTGAAATGAATTCTCAGCGTAGTGGCCAATTGCCCGGCGATCATGAAGTGACATTTACTTCGGACTTAGAGCAAATTTCTGTAAGGCATATTGCCTACAATCGAGAACTTTTTGCAGCAGGCGCGATTCGAATTTGTGATTGGATAACGAACGTCTCACCTTTACCTGGCCGCTATTCCATGTTTGATGTGCTGGGCCTCAATGAAGACAGTAAGTAAGAACACAGTAAATAAGAACACAGTAAATAAGAAGTAGTATTTAATTTTTAGTTTTCCCAGGAGTCGAGACATGACACAAAAAAAAATCGATGTGGCCATTTTAGGAGCGACCGGTGTGGTTGGGCAAAAGGCCATCGCACTTTTAAAATCCTCCCCACTATTTGAAGTTAAAGAATTAGTGGCATCTGATCGAAGGACGGGGCAAGTTTACGGCGAGGTTGTTGATTGGAGAGAAGGACATTGTGAACTGCCTAGTGAGGTTGCGAAAATCACTTTGAAGTCTTTTGAAAATTTAACTTCACCCTTTGTTGTTTCTTGTTTGCCCTCTGATATGGCAGAAATCATGGAACCCAAGTTAGCGGAGCAAGGAAAATTTATTTTTTCGAACGCGTCCACTTTTCGCATGCAGTCTAACGTTCCGCTATTGGTTCCTGAAATAAACGCTTCTCATCTGTCGCTCTTGAAAAATCAAAACACAGCTGGGAAAATTATCACGAATCCCAATTGCTCGGCGGTTGGAGTCACCTTAGCGCTCGCACCGCTTAAAGAGATCGGTGAGATAATGCACGTTAGTGTCGTAACGATGCAATCATCGAGCGGTGCTGGCTACCCAGGCGTTCCGTCTCTTGATTTGATGAATAACACGATTCCTCATATTGATAGTGAGTTTGAAAAAGTAACTGAAGAAACTAAAAAAATTTTAGGTGAGGCCGGAAAAGCGGCGACCTTTGCTGTGTCCACTCATGTTCATAGAGTGCCTGTGATGTTTGGGCATACGGCCACCTTGCATGTGACTTTTAAAAATCGAGTAACCGCAAGTGAAGCTTTGATGGCGTATCAAAAATGGAACCAAAAATTTCCTAACCTTTTTGTGCTTCATGAAACGAAAGGACGACCTCAACCCATGCGCGATTTAAAAAGTGACGACATGCGCGCTCACATCGGACATTTGCGACAAGGGGATCTCCCCAATATGTTGGGACTTGTGGTTTTGACTCACAATTTAGTGAGAGGCGCGGCGGGGGCCGTGATTGCCAATATGACTGCTTTTCAGCAGCAAAATTTATAAGTAGGAAAGTTAATTATGAGCGGGAAAAAAAATCAAAAATTTCATGTATTGAAATTTGGCGGTACCAGTATGAAAACGCCAACTGCCATTAAACAAGTAGCTTCGATCGTGGAAAATGATGAGGAATCCAAAGTGGTTGTCGTCAGTGCAGTTGGTGGCATCACGGATAAATTGCTAGCGCTTCAAAATAGATACGAAAATATTTTTGATCAGCATAAATTAAAAGAAATTATTGAGATTCATCAAGCGATCGCGACTTCACTAGAATTGCCTTTGAGCGTTCATCAATTTATTGAAAGCGAAGTAAAGTCCTTGACTAAATTTGATCATAAAACATTTTCGCAAAAAGAAGTTGATGAACTCATATCTTTGGGAGAGCGTCTCTCGGCCTACTTACTCTATTCATTTATGAAACAATCAAGGCCCAATAAAGAAATCGAATGGTTGGACGCAAGGGAAGTGATTGTGACCGATGATCAATTTGGTAAGGCGATTCCCTTAATTGAAGAAATTGAGGAGCGTGCGAAAAATAAAATAAATCTTAACGGCAAAAAAATCTATATCACTCAAGGATTTATTGGTAGCACCAAACACGGATTGACCACCACGCTTGGCAGAGGTGGTAGTGATTATTCCGCAGCGCTATTTGCTGAGGCGATTAACGCTAAGCACTTGTTTATTTATACTGATGTGCCGGGTGTTTATTCGATGGATCCCAACGTTGTGACTAGTGCACTACCCATTGCCACCCTTTCTTTTCAAGAGATGGCCGAGATGGCCAACTTCGGGGCAAAAATTTTGCACCCTGCTACACTTGCTCCTTGTTTGCGGCTTAAAATTCCCGTCACCATTCTTTCTACGTTTGCGCCAGAGTTGGGTGGAACATTAGTGAAGATTGATGAAGAAGGGGAGACCGATAATAATCTGCGTGCGACAAACACAACTCCCTTAGTTCGTGCGATTACGCTTCGCAAAAATCAAATCTTAGTGACGATTAAAAGCTTGAACATGTTAAATGCTTACGGATTTTTGGCGAACATTTTTTCTATACTCGCAAAATTTAAAATTAGCGTCGATCTCATTACGACTAGTGAAGTATCTGTCGCCCTGACCATCGATGGAACGAGTGTAGGATCTTCAGGAGTTAATCCCTTCACAAATCCTGAACTGATAAGTGAACTACAAAAATTTTCAGATGTGACCATTGAAGATAAGCTCACCTTAATTGCAGTCGTTGGTCCTTCGCTTACAGGACCTGGTATCGCTCAGCAAATTTTTGCTAAATTAGAAAATACTCAAGTGCGAGCGATTTGTTACGGCGCGAGTTCGTCGAGTATTGGAATTTTAGTACACGCAAATGAAGCAGCGACGGTGGCGACACTGATGCATAAAAAATTAATTGAAGGCTACTAAAGATAAATTTTTATTTGGGAGAAATTCATGAATTTAGAAAACACTATTTTATGGACCGCCGTTGTAACGCCTTTTAGCAAAGATGGAAAATCCATTGACTATACCAGCGTAGAAAATATTTGCCGCATGCAAAGCGAAGCAGGGAATGGCATTGTCTTGGCGGGAAGTACAGGTGAAGGACTTTCCTTGAGTCGATTAGAGCGACAAAGTTTAGTAAAATTTGTTTTAGGATTAAAATTAAATACGCCCATCATGGCCGGAGTTCCCAGTTACAATTTTGATGAGGCAATGGAATGGATGGATTTTTGTAAAGAGGTGAATTTGTCGGCCCACCTGATGACGACACCGATGTATACGAAACCTGGATTGAGTGGACAAACCGAATGGTTTGAAGCGCTCTTAAATAAATCCCACGCGCCGGCGATGCTCTACAACATTCCTAGTCGAACGGGAGTTAAGCTTTTTCCAGAAACCATTAAAAATTTAAATGGGCAAAAACATTTGTGGGCAATTAAAGATTCGAGTGGCCAAGTAGAATCTGTTGTGGATTTTTTAGAGACAGGTGTGAACATAAAAGTATTTTGTGGTGATGATTATCTCATGCCAGCGATGGCGGCCGAAGGAGCTTGTGGCCTAGTTTCGGTCTTAAGTAATCCATGGCCAAAGCAAACTCACGCCTATGTGAAAAATTGTTTGGAAGGAGTTCCTTTGAAAAATAAAATTTGGTGGCGCGCAACCAAAGCTATGTTTAGTGCTAGTAATCCCGTTCCAGCTAAGTCCTTAATGAAACAGCTAGGTATCATTGCTAATGCCAATGTGAGACTTCCGCTCTCTCTTAATGATTTGAAATCTATGGAGGCCTTAAATCTTTCCCACGCGGAAATGTCCAAAGGACAGCTATGATCCAGGCGTCAAATGAATTAAAAAATTTCTTATCACTTTTGGAGCGCGGGGAGTTGCGCGCGGCCACGATTGATTCTCAGGGAAACTGGGTGGCCAATCAGGCAGTTAAAGAAAATATCTTAAACGTATTTAGAAATTCAAAAATTATCAAATTTGAAGCGGACGTTCCTTTCGGACAAAATTTTATTGATAAAGAATTATATGCCCCTAGAGATTTCCAAGTCGCCGATCAAGTAAGACTTGTTCCTGGGGGAACAAGTGTGCGCGCTGGAGCGTTCGTGGGAAAGGGAGTGGTGATCATGCCACCGGCCTACATTAATGTGGGTGCCTATGTAGATGAAGGGACCATGATTGATAGCCACGTGCTCGTGGGTTCTTGTGCCCAAATTGGAAAGCGGGTGCATTTGTCGGCAGCGGTGCAAATTGGCGGAGTGTTAGAGCCCATTGGTCAAAGGCCAGTGATTGTAGAAGATGATTGTTTCATTGGCGCCAATGTGATTTTGACAGAGGGTTTAGTGGTGAGAAGTCGCGCTGTGCTTGCGGCAGGAGTTTGTTTGTCGTCATCAGTTCCTATTTATGATTGTGTCAATGAAAAAATCATCTTTGGTGAAATTCCACCAGGTGCTGTGGTCGTTCCTGGATCGAGACCTTGTCAAAAAGGTGCTTGGGGATCCGGCCTAGGCCTAAACATCAATTGTGCTTTAATTGTAAAATACCGAGATGAAAAGACGTCTCACAGTGTGGCACTAGAGAGTGCTTTACGCTAATTGGTTGAGCTTTTTAAGGGTATGTAAGTATGCAATCGTTTCAAAAATGGAACTCTCACGATTTACGTCCCTTTTTAAAAAAGGGCCCGGCCTTTTTTTATGACTTAGATTATCTAAAAACTCACGCTGCTCATATGCAATCAACGTCACAGCACATTAGTCATGGCGATTTAAAACTTTGGTTTGCCGTTAAGGCCAATCCTTTGAGTTTCATTATTGATACGCTTAAAGAAAATCAATTCCATTTTGATGTGGCAAGCCTTGGGGAATTATCTCAAATCATGAAGGTAGGCGTGCCGGGAGATAGAATTTTAGTCACAGGCCCAGGTAAGAGTGAAGAATTTTTAAATCTGGCGTTTCATCACCGAGTGGGCACAATAGTGCTTGAAAGTGTGGAGCAGTGGCGCAAGATCATTCCCTTGTCCAAAGAAACGGGTCATTATCCTTCTCTGCTCATTCGCCTGCAAATTCAGTGGGAGCAAGGGGAGAAGAGTATCTTGGGGGGAAGCGACATTACCCCCTTCGGAATGGAGGCAGGGGATGCGAAAATCGTACTACAAGAATTGGTGGGGACTAAGTTTTCCTTCTTAGGATTTCACGTGTTTCAATGGGGAAACATTTTATCAGCAACAAAACTTCATTCCATCTGGAAGCAGACGTTTCAATTTTGTATCAATCTCCAACCTCAATTTCAAGTATTAGACGTGGGCGGCGGGCTTGGTATTCCTTACGACCCATCCGTCTCATCACTTGATTGGGAAAGCTCCATTTACCCACTTCAAGAATTAAAAACGAAATTTAAAATTCCTCAAATTTGGATGGAACTTGGCCGCTACGCAGTGGGTGAGTGTGGCATTTATGCCACCAAGATCATCGAGCGAAAGCAAGTTTACGGAAAAGAAATACTCGTCTTAGAGGGCGGCATCAATCATTTAGCTCGTCCCGCCCTCATCGATCAATATTTTCCCGTTTCAGTCTATGATCCTCATTTTCACTTTGATTTAACAAAGCCGCTTAAAAAATATTCGCTTCACGGGCCCCTGTGTACAGCACTGGATTTTTTAGGTGATCATGAACTTCCCGCCACATTGGCACCTGGTGATATTTTAATTTTTCATCAGTGTGGCGCTTATGGATTTACAGAAAGTATGCCTTATTTTCTCGCTCATCCGACTCCGGGTGAAGTGATTTTACAAAATGAAAAATTAAAAATGGTGCGCGAACAAAAATTGGCCAATGAGTGGTTAGTCTAAATTTTTTTATCTTTGAGGGCGGTGTATGATGATTCGAAAAGATTTTATTTCTCGGTCGCTTGCCGATGGGACAAAGCTAATAACTCCCGTTTTTTATTTTGAAGGATCGGATAGTAAAAATGCACCCGCTATTTATATTCAATCCTCCGTGCACGGAGCGGAAATTCAAGGATACGCCGTCAGTTTGCAGCTCATAGAATATTTTCAATCCCATCCACCCAAAGGAAATGTCACCATCGTTCCCCTGGCCAATCCTTATGGGACAAATCAAAAGATGGGACAATTTACTTATGGCCGCTTTGATCCCGTGACTGGTGATAATTGGAATCGGCACTATTATGCGGCCACCTGTATGACGAAAAAAGATCAAGCATCAAATAATCAAATCATTATGGAAGATTTTTTTAAAGAGCATGAAAAATTGTCTATTGAAGAGCTCAAAATTTCTTTTAAACAAAAATTGAAATCTGCTTTAAGTAGCGAATTATCTCATCCTCTTCCTTTTAGTAAAAAGTTAAATTATCAGCTTCAGCATTTGGCGTCTGACTGTGACATTATGCTTGATTTACACTGTGATACTCATTCGCTTCCTCATTTATATTGTCCTACCTACGCGATTGAAGAATCCAAAAAATTGCAATTTCCTTATATGATAGAAATTCCCGCAGAATTTAATGGGTCGATGGATGAGGCGTGCTTTATGCCTTGGGTGCATTTTTATCAGGCGCTTCATTTATGGAACGAACCCTCTCTCGCTTCCGAAGCAATCTTGCTGCCTATCAAAAATCATTTCGTTGGCCTCACCCTAGAGCTAGGGGACGAAGAATTGGTGGATGGCGCAATGTCACTGCTTCAGACAAAAAATATTCTAAAATATTTAAACCACAAAATGGAAAATACTCCTTTAGAAGGCGGTGCCCAATCTCTAGTCACTCCCTTAGATCATTTTATGAATATCTATGCACCCATGGGTGGAATTGTGATGTCTTATCCAGAGTTCGGAAAGAAATATGGCGCAGGGGAGCCGCTTATTGAAATGAGCACGCTTTGCAAAGAGGGGATGATCTCTCATGAAAAAAAGACGATAGTAGATAAAAATAATCAGGTGGACCAGAGATCGAGGATTAGCGTGCCTTATCCGTGTATTCCTGTGACTTCAATTAAAACTTCGATTGCCCACGAAGGGATGTCGTTGATGAAAGTGGTAAAAATTTCATCATTTTGAAAGAGTGTGTCAGTTAATCTTGATTAAAAGTTACACGAATTCATTTTCTTTGAATTTTTTTCAAATATTTTCGTGAGATTTCGAAAATTTCTCAAATCAGAGTAAGATGGTCAGAATGCATTTTTTTTGTATCTAAACAAGGATTAAGAAATGAGATTTTTCCTTCTCTTTTTATTATTTAAGTTAAGCACAGCTTTGGCAGCAAATTGTGAAATTGATGGACTTCGCGGCAAGTACATATCAGGAACGGGATTCGATCAAAAAGAATTTATTGGAATCTTTTACAATGATGTCCAAAAAAGTTGGTTTCTTGTAACTCGATTATCTAATTTATATAGCATAAGTGAAAACAGTGCAATTGCAGGAAGTATTGCCATTAACATAAGAGAGAATAACTTGAGTCTAGTCAAGGAATCTGGAAACCTATCCATTAATAAAATAGTGGATACAACTTGCTTATTTAAAACTTGGACCGGAACTAATATTACTTACCATAGTAAAGAAATAAAAAGCGGATTTGTAAATGGTTGTATAACAAAAATTACTGATGACAGTGGGAATGAATGTATTTGTAGCTCAACTTACAGTTCGTATATTTTTCTTCCTAAAGTGGTAGGCATGATTTGCGAAAAAGGTGGATATTATCCAGAATTTGAAAAAAAATAATAATCCTTCCAAAAAATGCAAAAGTTCGAGTAACGCCTAAAGAATGACTGGAGTAAAATAGTTAGTGTAACGTAGAACCATAGCTTAGAGGGCGATCTTTTGCCAGCGAAGTAGTAGGTTATGAAAAAACTCTTTTATATGCCCCGGCCATTAAATTCACTACTGATCCAATCCTGTCATCACTAAATTCACTTCATTAACAACGCAATCCAACCGATAGGTAAAATAAATAAAAACTTTATTTTTTCTATGTATCACAAAATTTTATTTTCATTTTTAATCCTATTGACCTCATGCTCCACACTTAAGGATGTTGAGCATACAAAGCAAGCTTCTGAGAATTTTCATAAAATATTAACGGAATACTCCGAGGAAAGTAAAAAAATATTTCCCATCGATGCCACATCTTTTGGAGATAATCAATATAATGACTATATGCCTGACTACGCTTCAAAGGAATATAGAGAATCGCTTAAGAATTTTCTAGAAAAGTATCTCGGAAAAATTAAAAAAATCTTATTCACTCACCTAAGCGACGAAGATCAGCTTAGTTACGAAGTTTTTGAAAATGAATTACAACGCATGCTTGACGAATTGCGCTTAGATTTATGGAAAATTCCAACCCAGTACAAGACTATTCTTCCCATCTTATCGGAGCTTGGTTCCGGGACTTCGTACCAGCCATTTCAATCCGTAGTGGACTATCGAAGCTGGCTTAAGCGTGTTTCAGTTTTGGAGCAATGGACTAACTCTGCCATCGATAGTTTTCGAGAGGGCATGAAATCCCACTACGTTTTACAGCGCTCCGTCACATTAAAGCTTGTGGATCATTTAAACTCCATGGTGGTTTCTAACCCCGCAGATAGTATTTTTTATCATCCGATAAAAAATATGCCGCCTTACTTCACTAAAGTTGAACGCCTAACCCTCGAAGTGGAGTACCGAAAAACAATTGAGCAAAAAATCCTACCATCTTATAAAAAACTTGCGACCTTTCTTGAACAAGAATACTTACCAGAGGCAAGAAGCTCTATTGGACTCTCATCCCTTCCAGGCGGAGAGGATTATTATCGTTTTCTTGTGAAATCCTGGGCCGATAAGAATACTAATCCCTCAGAAATTTATGAACTTGGACTAAAAGAAGTTGCGAGAATCAAAAGTGAAATGGATAAAATAAAAAATCAACTTAAATTCGAGGGCGATCAGCAAGAATTTTTTATTTATTTATATACGGATCCCAAATTTTTGCCATTCAAGCATACGTCTGAAATTAGCAATAAATTTTCTTTAATTTCTAAAAAGATTGAAAGTGAAATCAACTCCCTATTTAAAGTACAACCAAAAGCGGCCTATAAAATGAACGTGATAGAGAGTATGAATGGAAGTTTAGTTCCTCCCCAATACTACCCAGGATCTGATGATGGATCCAGATCCGCAATTTTTCATTATCCAGTTGTTGCAAAAAGTTTTTATCTAAACGATATGGAATCTATTTTTTTGCGCGAAGGAATTGGAAGACACTATCTAGGATCTTTATCTAAAGAAGAAAGTAGCTTTCAAAAAGTTCAAAGATTTGTGTTCAGTCCGGCCTGTTTTGAAGGATGGCCGATGTATGTGTCATCTCTTGGAAAAGAAGTTGGCCTTTATTCGGACCCTTATCAGTACATGGGCTCACTTTATAACGAGATGTTGCAGTCCATCTATTTGGTGCTTGATGTGGCCATTCACGAAAAAGGGATGTCACGAGAGGAAGCGATAAAATATATGGTCGATAATCGATTGATTTCAAATGAATGGGCCGCCAATGAAATTGATTACCTTATTGAAAATCCCGCTAACAATTTGGCTTATAAATTTGGCGCCATAAAAATAAGATCACTTCGCGAGAAATATGAAAAGAGCTTAGGCAATAAATTTAATCTTGCTGATTTTCATTATGAGTTTCTTAAAGATGGTTGTATGCCATTTCCTATCATGGAGAAAAAATTAGATCTTTGGGCTAAGAAAATCTTGCATTCGAAATAGACAACTGACCTTCCGATGTTACCCAAGAGAGCTATATGGGCCGGTTTGATTAGAGTTTAGAGAAGAACAATTAGCAAAGCTCAGCTAATCGCAGCTTTTTTATAGTAAGTAGACTTGAATAGTTGATTATTTTTGATTCTTAGGCCTTACTTAAGTAAAGCTCCTTTCATCTTTTCTGCACAAAATTTGATTTATCATTCTTTTCAACAGTTAATTTACAGCGGAATTTTTCCGAGAAGGATCTGTTATTGGTAAATGTCATTTCATGTCATTTAAGGTTGTTAAGATGATGAAATTAAATTTTAATTTTTTGCTTAAGATTACTCTCGGCCATTTTCTCTCTCTTGTTATTGCAAATCAATCTCAATGCGAATCCGCATCAAAATTACCATTAGAGAAAGCGAAACAAATAATTTCTACAAAGAAAGAATTAATATCTCCTTCTTCTTCACTTCCAGATTTGAAACCTTCAACTTCAAATGGCGCTTCCATAACAATCGACGAGTCTTGCAATATAAGTGTACAAATTGAAAATTGGGGGCCAGTAGATTCTCCCGCTTCGAGCGCTTCTTTAAAGTGGATGGATAAAAATGGAATCGCCAATAAAATTCCTGTTGATGTCCCAATTGTTCCCAAACGAACCGGAGCCTTTCAACCTGGAATGGTTCTTAGTAATGTTATCAATTCTCGATTTCATTCCATCGCTAAAAACGTTCAGTTTATAATAACAGCAGATGATAACAACATAATTACCGAATCCATTGAAGGAAATAACACTAAAACCTTCGCGTGGGATGTTAATTCTATTGAAGGCATTCCCCCTCAGTGTGTCGTGAGGCCTGACCTAATTGTCACAAAAGTAGAATGGAAAGTGATTCAAAAAACACCAACCCAAAAAGATTGCTCACTTGATGTTACAGTAAAAAATATTGGAAAAACAAATCTCAATGGACAAGGTTTTTATGTGAGTATTGAAGGAATCGTCGATAACTTTGGGCAATCTAATCATATTTACTCAGCGCCATCTCTTGAAGTAAATCAAGAATCAACCCATAATGTTAAAAATTTTAAGGCGAAAAATGCGACGACTAGTACCAAGGCCTACGCCGATAAATCTACCACCTGGCCAAGCGGCTATATTACAGAATCAAATGATCAAAATAATTCTTTAAGTACCAATAATATTCCGAGCGAATGTATCGCTAAACAAACAAACATAAATTGTGACCTGTACGGACAAATGGATAATGGAACAATTGAATCAATAGATCTTGAAAGTGGACAAACGAAATCAGTTCTGAATTCATCTGCCGTGGGCTATAGTGATGCCGGAATTGCTTTTTTCAATAATAAACTTTACTCAAGAAACAGAGAAGATGGAAAGCTTTACAGAATTAATACAGCTAACGATACAAAAATATTAATCGATAAAATGGATGGATGGGGATTCGGAATGGGCGGTTCGTCAGAGGGACTTGTAATGGATATCATTGCCCCAGGGGGGATAACCAAATATATTGTGTACAATCCAGAGTCGAAATACGTAGTAAGAAGTTTTGGTAACCCAGTTTACCCTGAACATTCGTCGGCACATGATATTAGTACATCAGCAAATGGAAAACATAAAATCATTACTCAATATCTCTATCAAATTGCAGGTAATGGTGCACTTTATTCGTTTGGAATATTTGATATGGACTCTAACCTTGGTACATTTGATTATAGTAATCAAATTGCATATCCAGCTGCACCCTATGCCCTTGAAGAAGTAATGGGTACCATCTACTATACAGGCGATACTTATCCTTCAGTCTTAAATTCATATCCTCCAATATCGCCAACACCAATCGGTCCCATTAAATCATACCGCGACTTTGCCTATGGTTGTCCAAACGAAGATAGTAGTGGAGGAACGTAAAATTTATTTCTGTGAACTACAAAATTTTTTAAGTATCTTAAATGAATCCCTGAACAATGCTCATTTTAATTTTACGAATTGTTCATCAATCTTCATCACTCAATCCTTATCCAAATCATCATCGCTATTTACGTATAAACCATTAGCTTCTTCATCAAGCATCGCTCGCGTTATTTTACCGCCAGTTCTCCATTCAATATAATTCCAAAGATCATTGATTCGTTTTTCATTTTTTTTCACAAAGTTTAAAATGGGGGCCGAAAGACTATTCTTCATGATTAATTGATAGGCCTTAATTTTTGCATCTGCGGAATTTGTTTCTGATAAACTTGAAGTTGCAGGGTTAGAGTAACTTCCTATCGTTAGAAAGAAAAAACTTAACTCTTTTGAAAATTGCTTAAGTTTTATCGCTAAATCTTGATCGGACCCAATATTAGTTGTTGGTGGAACAGGTTTCCTGGGCATCGGAAAATCAGTTGTATTTTCTGAAATTTTTTTAGGACTAATAACATAAAGTCCCATCACCGAATAATAATTCTCAATAATATCTTCTAGTAAATCATCGATTTTTTCAACTGCAGTGGGAAACATGGTTTCAAGTCGATAGTCTGGTTTATCTTTGTTCAGAACAAAGGGATTAAATTCATTGGCCATATTTCCGGGAAAAAAAAGAGATTTTTCAATGGGATTAGGATCTAATAAGATAAACTTTTGTAGAATGAAACCCAAAGTTTCCAAAAAATTTTTTTCCTCTTGAATTTCATTTTTTCCAAGACGGTTGGTCACCACAATAATTTTGTTTCTTGGATCATACCGATACATTACACCAGCAGAATTGACTGCAATAAGGCCTGCCTTAATGGACTCAATTACTTGATTTTCACTTTCAGGTAGCCAGGCAGCAAACATAGTTTTTTCATTCAAAAACTGAGCAAGCATAATCGTTCTTGGCTCGTGATAAAAACTATACATCGAAGCTTCAACACCTAAAGTATGATCAGAAATAAATTTTGCAATGGCATTAAAACCTACAAAAAATTCATCATAAGTTAAATTTTGTCCTAAGGAATTTTTGTAAAAAGAAAATAAAAAATTTTCAAAATAAAGCAGTGGTGCTTCTTCGGTTGCCGGAGGTTTCTTATCGCCAACAATTTTAAGTTCTTTCAACTTACCCAAAATGAGATTCATAAACATAGAAAAAGATACCATCGCCGGACTAAAGTTTGATATTTCATTTCTTTGCTTAGCAAGTTCATTACTAGTTATATCTCCAATTATATTTGTATGATTATCAACGTCGATTGGAATAAATGTGCTGGCAGTGTTTGGATTTTTCGATCTAACTAGTCGCTGTCGCGAAATGATAAAACCCTTTGTGGATCGAGCTTTTCACATATCCTAACATTTTCGTTTCTAAGATGAATTTACTTTGAATTCTTAAGCTACGACTCCACTTAAATTTCTTTGTAATTGATGAA